>CAMDPA010000077.1 GCA_945903565.1 Devosia equisanguinis
GCGACGGCCCGCACCCTGAGATCTTTCGAGTATCCCTTCGCCATCGCGATCCCCGCCGTTGCTGCCGGTGGAATCCGAATCTGATTTGCGCGTCCGAGGGAATCCCCTGTAACTGTTTTGATTCACATCAAGTGGAAAGCGCTCTAGGGATCAGGTTCCAGGGACAACAAATAGAGCACGGCATGCGCCCTGTAACCTGTCCCCAGTTCCCTATCCCCTGAAACCTAGAACCTGAAACCTACGCCTACAAGATCTCGGACAGGCGATCCGCCGGCCGGCACAGGCGCACGCCCTTGGCGGTGACGACAATCGGGCGGTTCATCAGGATTGGATGCTCCACCATCGCGTCGATCAGAGCGGCGTTGGTCACGTTCGCGCCGTCGAGGCCAAGCTCCGCGAACACCTTTTCCTTGGAGCGGATCAGCTCGCGCGCCGAAAGCCCCGCCTCCGTCATCAGCGCGACAAGCCGTGCCCGGCCCGGAGGCGTCTTCAGATATTCGATCACCTCGGGCTCGATGCCGGCCTCGCGGATCGCGGCCAACGTCGTGCGCGACGTGCCGCACTTTGGGTTGTGGTAGATCGTAACCGCCGGCTTTCCGCCCGCCCCGCGCGTGATCTCGTTCATCGGTGCGCCTCCGCTTGCCTACTGCGCCTTGCACGAGCCGGTATACTGCGCGATCAGCGGCTCGCCGAACAAGCCGAAGTGGCGCGAGTGCACGGCCGGATGCGCGCCGCTCTTCTCGTCCTTCGTGTAGACCGTGGTGACGTTGAGATAGCCATCCGTCACGACCTCGAGGAAGTGATTGGCGCCGACCGCCAGCACGACGCGCAGCGTGCCCTTGCCCGCTGGGGTAACGAGTTCCGCGCGCTGGCCTGGCAGATCGATGGCCGCGATCTCCATGGTGATCGGCTTGGCGGCGCGCGCTCGATAACGCCCCTTCGTGAAGGCGTGCGACGCACCGCGCGGAAACGTGCAAGCATAGCCCTGGGGCGCGCCCTGCGCGGTGACAGGTTCGGATGCGAGCGTGGACAACAAGGCGGCGGCGAGCGCCGACAGGAGGACGCGGTGGGACATTGTAATTGATCGGATCTCGTTTGGGAGGAAACTCAAGGGATGGCGAGACCTTCGATATCCTCTTCTGCCTCACCTGTAACCTAGCCCCTAGAACCTATCCCCTCTCTCCATCCTTCACACAGCGGAACCCGATGTTGTGGTGACCGGCGCGGGCGTTGCGCGAGACGTTGGCGCCGCGCCATGTCGCCCGCAGCGTTTCGGGGCCCGTATCGGCGGCGCCGCCGCGCGTCACACGGTCGGCGAGAATGTCCGGCTCTTCGCGGCCGTCGTCGACGAGATAGGGATACGGCCGCGCGATCGATGACGTCCACTGATGCACGTTGCCGGCCATGTCCAACACCCCCTCGGGCGTTGCGCCGCTGGGGTGCGAGCCCGCGTCCGCGAATGCACTCCAGCCCTTGGCATAGCGGGCGCGGTTGGCATCCGGCTTGGCCTCGCCCCAGGCGTAGGTACGGCCAGCGGTGCCGCGTGCGGCATACTCCCATTCCGCTTCGGTCGGCAGGCGCTTGCCCTTCCACGCGCAATAGTCACGCGCGCCATACCAGGACGCTTCGATGGCAGGCTTCATCTCCCAGCCTGCATCGGCGCGCCATCGGCCGTCGCGTTTGTGGATGCGCGCGTCGCTGTCGTCGTCGTCGAACAGGCGCTGCCCGCGCGCGTTACGAACGCCGCCGCCGATCGTGTCGAGAAACAGCGCGAGTTCCGCGTTCGTCACCGGGCGCACGTCGATGCGAAACGGCTTGAGCGTAACCTGATGCGGCGGCCGCTCGTCGGGCAGGCCCTTGTCCGATCCCATCGTGAACGTGCCGCCCGGCAGCGCGATCATCGCCACGTCAGCAGGCTGGGCGTGCACGCCCATCGCCACCGCGGCACAGGCGGCCAATCCGAGCCACAGCGTCTGGATCTTCATGCCTACCTCGCGGCGCCTACTTGAGCAAAGCCTGCATACGGTCGATGACAGCCGCCGGCGCGTTCACCGTGTCCGCGATCAGCTTCTGCAGTTCCTCGCCGGGCAGCGCATTGAGCTCCGACTGCGACTTCTCGATCTCGGCCAGGAACTCCTTGTCCTTGACCATCGCCATGAATGCGCCCCGCAGCGTCTTCAAGCGATCCGCGGGGATACCCGGCGGGCCCACGAACGAGCGCCCGACATCCTCCGCGCTGACGTAGAAGGCGAGCAGCCGCTTGTCCTCTTCGGTCTTGCCGAACTCGACGAAAGCCGGCACGTCGGGCAGCTCGGGATGCCGCGTCAACGAGTAGGTGACGAGGATGTTGATCTTCTTGTCCTTCACCCAATCCGCCCGCCGCGCCTTGATGGTATTGTAAGACGTCAGCGACGTGTCGACCTCGCCGCGCTCCATCGCGAGCAGGCCGTCAACCGAGCCCGGATAAGGGCCGACCGTCTTGAACTTGGTGCCCGCGACGCCGTTGAGCAGCTTCGGATAGCCCTCGGTCGGCGAGCCCGAACCCGTGCTGGCAGCAGTGGCGATATCGTTCATGACATCCTTCATCGTCTTGAACTTGCCCGTCGCCATGCTGAGCTGGATCTGCGCGATCGATGTCGCGCGCCCGATCCAGCTCATCTCCGCGCTCTTGTATTTCGCGCCGGGGTTCTTGATCGCTTCCTCGATGGCGATCGTCTGTGTCAGCGTGCCCATCACGGTGCCGTCCTTGGGCGCCGCCGTATAGATGAAGTTCGCCGCCGTGAAGCTGCCCGCACCCGGCATCTGCTGGGCGATCATGTTCGGCTTGCCGGGGATGTGCCTGCCCATGTGCCGCGCCAGCAGCCGCGCGTAGTAGTCGTAGGTGCCTGCGGGGCCGAAGCCGATCAGCACCGTGATCGTTTTCCCGGCGTAGAACAGGTCGGGTGCTTGCGCATACGCTGAGCCGGTCGCAAACGAGGCGGAGGCGAGAGCGGATAGGCCAAGGGACATACGGCAGCGCACGAGCATCGAGACCCTCCACGGCGTTATTGTTGTTGGAGGCTCGCCCGTGTCGCGCAACAATGTCAAGCAGCTCGAACCGGCAACGCGAGTCTGGCACGAACCGGCTTCAGCTGCCTCCAGCTTGGACAGGATCATCCGCGAATGCCCCATCCCGACTTTGCCAAGGCAGTCGCCCACATAACGCCCGAGCGCATCCGCGATCTGCTGATCGCACTGGTCGACATTCCGAGCCCGACCGGCCAGGAAGCGGCGGTCGCGCACTTCCTCGTCGAGCGGATGGCCGCGATCGGCATGGAAACGGATCTCCCTCAGGTCGATCCGGGACGCCCGAACGCTGTCGGCCACCTGCGCGGGGCGGGCGACGGGCTCAACCTGCTGTTCACCGGCCACATGGACACGTCGTACTCGGGCGACGAGGCGCATCTGTCCGGCGAGGGGTTCCGGCCCAAAGGCGTCTTTCGCGACGGCTGGATCTGGGGGCTCGGCGCCAACAACATGAAAAGCGGGCTAGCCTGTGCTCTCGTCGCCATCGAGGCGATTGCGACGTCGGGCATCAAGCTCGCGGGCGACATCTCGTTCGGCGGCGTGGTCGGTGAGATCGAAAAGACCGCGATCGAGGAATTCCAGGGCATCGAATACTCAGGCTACGGCATCGGCACACGGCACCTTGCAACGCACGGCGTCACCGCCGACTTCGCGCTGCTGGCAGAGCCGACCGGCATGCGGATCGCAAGCGCCAACATGGGCGTCGTGTGGGTGCGCATCACGGTCGAAGGTACGGTCGCGCATTCGGCGATGGCCAACAGACCAGGCATCGTCAACTCGATTGCCGCAATGCACGAGCTGCAGGCCGACATTGCAACGTGGGCGAAGGAGTACGCGGCAAGCAACGTCTACATGGGCGAGCATCCAAACGTGACGGTGGCCGCGATCCGCGGCGGCGATCCCTGGCGGCTGTCGCGCAATCCGCATTCCTGCAGTCTCTATCTCGACATTCGCACAGTGCCGGGCCAGACGATCGAAGGCGTCAAGCGCAGCCTGCGCCGCGTGCTGCAAAGGTTCGCCGGGCGCACCAACACAGCGGAACCGAAGCTGCACGTCTACGTCAGCGATCCCCCGAACCTTGTCGACGAAAAGCTGCCGATCATCGAAGCGCTTGGAGCCGCGCAAGGCGAGGTGACCGGAGAGCGGCCCAAGTCGATCATCCGGCGTCCCGGCGCGGACGCGGTGCATCTCACCGCCTATGGCATTCCGTGCGTGCCGTTCGGCCCCGGCGGGCGGCTGCATCCCGATACCCGCGGCGCCTCGATGCACGCGTTCGGCGAGCACGTATTGCTCGCGGATTGCGTTGCCGCTGCGAAGATCTATCTTGCTGTGGCGCTCGACATCTGCAGCCGCAAAGCTGCGTGAGCCACATTTCATCCGATCGAGGTCCACAATGATCCGCCTGTTGCGTTCTGTCTCACGTGCACTCGCCGCCGGTCTGGCCGGGGCGGCGTTGTCCTCTGCAGCTTTCGCGCAGGCCTATCCCAACCGCACGATCACCTTCGTCGTGCCATTCGCGCCGGGCGGATTGTCGGACGTGCCTGGCCGCATTCTCGCTTCGGAACTGCAACAGCGCACCGGCCAGTCCGTCGTCGTGGAAAACCGTCCGGGCGCGTCGGGCATGACGGGCGCCGCCGCCGTGCTGAAGGCGGAACCGGATGGCTACACGCTGCTCGTCAATGCCCTCGCGGACGGGCAGAACCTGCACTACATCAACGTGCCCTACAGCGCGGTCAACGATTTCGCGCTCATCGGCCTGATCGCGGACGGCCCACCGCTGGTGCTGATCGTCGCCAACAACACGGCGTACAAATCGGTGGCCGATATCATCGCCGACGCCAAGGCCGATCCCAAGAAGGTGAGCTTTGCCAGCTCGGGACCGGCCACCTCACCGGCGATCGCCATCACGCAGCTCAACGCGCTCGGCAAAACGCAAATCGCGGACGTGCCCTATCGGGGCTCGGGCGCGGCGGCACAGGCGGTCGTCGCCGGCGAGGTGCAGGGCTCGTTCGTGTTCATGTCGAACGCCCGCCAGTTCCACGACGCCAATCAGGCACGCGCAATCGCGGTGGCCCAACCCAAGCGCTTTGACCGCTGGCCGGAACTGCCGACCATGGCCGAGCAGGGCTTCCCCGGCTTCGACCACGCCGGCTGGGTCGGCCTTGCTGCACCCGGAAAGACGCCGCCTGCGGTCGTCGCGTTTCTCAACAAGCAGGTGAACGACATCATCGCCAGCCCCACCTATCGCACGAAGATCGAGGCGCTCGGCATGACGCTGCCCGTCCCGGCCGAGAACACGCCGGAGAAGTTCAAAGCGTTCATGATCGCCGAGACCGCGAAACAGGCCGAATTGGCGAAACTGTCTGGGCATAGGAAGTAGGTGCGCGAGAACCTGATCGTTTGAGATGCGAGTTTTCAGCGAACATCGAAAACGTGAATCAGTCAGCAGCACCCCAAGAAGCGGACGACGTGCACCCCGCCGAAAATTCCTGCTTTGGGCCAAAGGGCGGCCGTGGCGAGCGCCACTTCGTAGGGCGCATTAGCGTAGCGTAATGCGCCGTCTTTCGGTCGCTGGCGCAATACGCCCTGCGGGGCTATTGCGCCCTGCGAATATCTCTTGTGGGTCGACCTTGCCCGTACCCAGCATGCGCACAGCTTGGCTCTTGATCCACCCGTTCCGGACATGCCGACGTTCGCGCAACTCTCCGCCGAACATTTTAGCGAGTAATCCCGTGCCCGGTCGACATCCGCGCATTGCACCCCGCCTTCGCCACCTTCGGGTCCAAAGCCCGACACAAACGGCGTCTACGCAGCAGGTTGCGGCTTGGGAAGGCTGCGGATCGGCGCGGCCGGTCATTCAGGCGGGTCGGGCCCTTCACATGCTGGCGTTGCTGCGCCTCTTCATTCAGTACGGCGAGATGTGTCTCGCGGTGCCGGCGCGCTTGGCCCGCTTCACGATCGGCGTGATCGCATTCCCGCGCCTTGGCCCCTTGCGCTACGTGGTGCACGCAGCCCTCGGCTATGTCGTGTTCGCTGTGCTGCTCGTCTACGTGGTGGCACCTATCCGCGGCCTCGTCGGCAGCTACTTCATGGCCGACAAGCTGCGCTATGACGCCGAACGCTGGCTCGCCACCGCCATCTACGACCGCGCCGGAAACTTCGTCGGCACTTTTGACCCGCGCCTCGACAGTGTGCGCGACGTCAACTTCACCGACGCACCCATCGAGATCGGCGACTACACCGCCAACCCCGATCACAAGTCGATCCCCGTGCGCGAGGTGCCCGATCACTACTGGCGCTGCCTCGTGTTCCACGAGGACCGCCATATCGGATCCTGGCTCAACCCCTACGGCATCGACCTGCTGGGCGTGCTGAAGATCCCGTATTCGAGCATTACAAGGACAATCGCGACGCGCCGGCCCGTGCTCGGCGTCGGCGGCTCGACGCTGCCGATGCAGTTCGCCCGCGTGATCTACAAGACGCCGCCACGCCGCGACGAAGGCGCCTTCACCAAGCTGCGCCGCAAGATCGGCGAATGGTGGCTGGCACCCGTGATCTATCACGAGCTGACGCGCGGCGGCGACGACACGCCGCTCCGTCAGTGGGCCGCCAACCACATCTGGCTCGCGCAGCGCACCGGCGGCCAACCGCTGCACGGCGTCGAAGTGACGAGCCGCATCGTGTTCGGCAAGGAAGCGCGCGATCTCACCATCGGCGAGCAGTATCTGCTGGCCTCCGCCGTCAATAAGCCGATCATCTTGCTGCAGGGCGGCGAGCGGCTCAACGCGGTGCGCCTCGACCGCTGGCGCTACATCGCCGAAGTCCGCGCCCGCACGTGTGCCGAAAAGCTGATCGACGATGCCCAGACGCAAAGCAACGTGCTGTTCGAGCTGATCAGCCTTGCCGGTGGTCCGCCCGACCCGAAGGTCCGCCCCAAGCTGCAGCAGGCGCTCGACGCCCACGCCCCGCTGATGGCCAAGCGCGCGCAGGCCAATCCGATCCTGCGCGCCAACGTATTGATGCCCGAAGCCCGGCTCGGCATGCGCGAGGAAATGAAACAGGTCTGGGGTTACGATTGGCGTAGCCACGTGCGCGGCATCACGTCGACGCTGGATACCGGCGAAAACCTCGCCCTGCGCGACAAGCTGAAAGGCCAACTCGCCAAGGTCGATCAGCAGTGGAGCAGCCGTCTCAACTCCGGCTATACGCTCGACCCAGCCAAGGCCGGACCCAACGCGAAGATGCCCCAGGTCGTCGTCGCCGCCGCCAACCTCGACGGCGAGATCGTGCGCTACTACGAGTCCTCCGACACCGTGCCGTACTTCGGCTCCCCCTGCGCCCGCGATCCCGCAACCGGCCGCTACGATGCCAGCCGCGAAGGCCGCCGCATCGCTTCCACCGGCAAGATCATCGCCGCCATCGGCATCGTCAATGAGTTGAAGGACGGCGTCGACGCGCACTATCAGGACAGTGAAGGCCCTGGCGGCACGGCCGTCGAGACCTGCGCACGGGGCACTGTTCCCGGCACGAGGCGCGCATTGGTATCGTTTGCCTGTTCGCTCAACCGGCCCGTCGAATGGCGACTGGCGCAAACCGGCCAGGCCCGCGTTCGCGCGATCATCGACCGGCTGGGCTTCGGCATGCCGCCCACGCTCGCCTCGGGCACCGAGACACCGGCTTCCACTGCCGCCGTGCGCGGCCTGATCTCCGGCTCACCGCAACGCGTGCATCACATGTCGAGCGTCGTGCTGGCGGCCCTGGTCGGACGTGGGGCCAAACCCGTGCGCCCGCCGACGCTGGTCAAAAGCTACGATTTCACCAGCCGTGAAGAAGCCGCCGCATTCGCCCGAGATGCCGCCCATGACATCGTGCCGGACAAGATCATCCGCCGCGACGCGCACGGCCTGCTCAAGGCGTTCCTGAAAGCGCCGATGTGCTACACGCACGCAGGCCAGCCGGCCGGCACGATGAAAGATCTGTCGAAGTGGTGCGTCGACAGGCGCGGCGATCTCCGGCTGCACTTCGCCAAGACCGGCACCGATGTGACCGCCGACGCCAGCGCCACCGTCGACACCTGGATCACCGGCGGCCTGCAGTTCGCCAACGGCGCGGCCTATTCCTACATCGTGATGATCGGCACCGGCTCGACGTCGGAGCCCTGGGGCCGCAACCTCCACGCCGCCCAGGTCGCCGTGCCGCTGCTCGAAACGCTCCTGACCGACCTCGCCGGCCACGCCCGCGCCAACCCGGTCGCCTCGGCCTTGCCGCCAAAGCCGGCCGCCAGCGCCAGCGCCGATCCTGCCACAAAACAAATCGCCCGGACGCGCTTGACGCCGGGCGATGTGCAGGCCGTGTTGGGGAATTGAATGCGACCGTCATCTTCGACCGCAGTGAGCCGAAGGCGAACAAGTGTCGGAGATCCAGCACAAGAAGCGGGCGAAGCCCACCGTCATTCTGCTAAAGCAATACAGGGCCTTCGGCACTTTTTGTGCTGGGTCCCCGACGAGGCTCGCGCCGGAAGTGGCGCTCGCCTGTCGAGGATGACGAGCTATTTCACTTCGTCGGCAGCGCAACCTCGCCGCGCAGATACTTGCGTATCAGCTCGTCGTTGAGTTTCACCTTCGGATCGAACTCCGGCGCGTCCTCGATCTGCTCGAGATCGTTGAGGCCGAAGTTCCGGAAGATGCGGTTGATCGAAGAGATCAGGCGCACAGGACGCTTCGGATCGGCGTTGAAGTGCTGATGAACCGTGTTGGGCGGAATGTAGATCATGTCGCCGGCTTCCCACTCGAAGCGCTTGACCTCGTCCGACGCCTTCCAGGTGTAAACGTCGGTGATCTCGACGTCGCAATCCTGGTGCAGGTCGTAGCCCTTGCCTTCCAGCACATACAGGCACTCTTCCGCGAGGTGCCTGTGCTTGCCGGACTTCGAACCCGGCGGAATGATCTGCATGTACGCGTCGATCGTCTCGTAGCGCACGTTCATGGCACTGTTGAGCAGATGCTTGAGCAGCCCCTGGCGCGACATTTCCCATGGCATTTCCGCTGGCGTCACGACCTTCTTGCGCCGTGCGTTGCGCGACGGCGCGCTTTCCGCTTCCGTCAGCAGCCCCTGATAAAGGCCTTCGTTCTGCTTGCCCTGCAGCCAGACCTTAGATTCGCCCCACGCCATTTAATTCGATCCCTCGATGCTTGGAAATCTGTCGTGCTCGAGGGAATGGGGAGTTGGGAGTAGGGACGACGTCAAGCGCCACTCCCTATTCCCTATTCCCTATTCCCTTCTTCTCAATACCCACCCTTGGGATGATTGAAGTCCTCTTCCTCTTCGCGCACCACGAAGCCGGTGGCGCCGGGGGGCAGCTCTTCCGACCGCTTCTCGACGGTCTTCTGGAACAGCATGTTCATGAACAGGTACATCGGCTTGGTCTTGAGCACGAGCGCACGCGCGGGCTTGGTGTCGGACGCGTTGAAGTGCTGATGCACGCAGTTGTTGTGCACGATCGCGATGTCGCCGGCCTTCCAGTCGTAGCGGATGCCGTCGTGAACTTCGTAGCCTTCGCCGTCGAGGATGTAGAACGCGGCCTCGTTGACGTGGCCATGCTTCTGCGACTTGCCGCCCGGCGCGTACTCTTCCAGGTGGAAGTGGAACAGCTGCGTGATGCCGTCCTTCGGTTCGACGTAGTGGCGCGAATAGGCCTGTGGGCCGTCGACGAAGTTGATCTCCTTGGCCTTGCGCACGCGTGGAACCGCGCGCAGCCGCGTTAGTTCTTCCTTGAGATTGTACTCGCCCTGGATGCCGCGCACGAACACGCGGGCCTTGTTGTCGTGGTAGAACTGGTTCGGCTTCGGCGACCGCACGGGCGCCTTGGCGACCGCTGCTTGCGGCCTGGATGCATCGGCGGCGGCTTCCGCCGGCTTGCCCTTGGCCTTGAGACTGGGATCGCGATCCATATGTGCTCCTCCGCTTGCCGCCGGACCTCGTCGCTGGGTCGGCGCCCTCTTAGACTATCGGAGCATAGTCTAGCGGGTCGCCGCGCGCGCCGCCAGAGGCGACCACTGCGTCAGATCAACAGGGTTGATGGCTGCGCAACGCGCAGGGCGGGCAAGCGCCTTTGCGCAGCCCGCCGAGGTTTCGCGGCAAGGTCGGCGGCCTACAGCTACCGCGGCCCGGCCTGAAGCCGATGGATCTTGCGCAGGCGCCACCGGGCCAACGCGCGCGGCATGCGGCCGAACACGGCCAGGGCGTGACCGAATACGCCGAAGCCCCAGCCGAGCGCCGGCCACTGCACCCACCAGCCGCCGCCCGACCGCACATTGAGCGCGATCATGATGGCCATCATCACAGCGAACACCGCAAGGTGAACATAGAAGCCGATCACCGCATCCACTTGATCCTCGGCCCGGCGGAGCTTGTCGTGACCGGTCATCGTGTGATCCTCCGCGAGTTCTGCGCAGACAGTTCGTCAATCCATACCACGTGAACATGATATCTGATTGACCGATATCAAGGCCGCACGCCGTCGAGCCCCTACTTCTTCGCCCCCTCAGAGAGCGCCGCGCGCACCCGCGCGACGACCGCGGGCGGCGTTGCCAGAACCTTGGCGACCAGCGGGCCGATCTCCTCGCCCTTCATCGGCGCGACGTCGAGCTTCGCCTTCTCCGCTTCCGCGAGATAAGCCGGGTCCTTCATCGTCGCATCGAACGCGCGGCGCAGCGCCTCCACACGCGCGGCCGGCACATCCGGCGGCAGGAAGAACGGCCGCCCGAACTGCAGCCGCGTCACCATCATCTCGATCGCCTGCCGGTCCTCCTCGGTCTTCAGCAGTTCGCCGATCGCCGGCACGTCGGGGAACTGCGGCGACCGCTCCATGCCGTACTGCATCACGATGCGCACCTTGTTCTCGGCGAGCCAATCCGACTTCAGCGCCTTCAACGCCAGCCAGCCGTTAGCGCCGAAGCCCTGCACCTCCCCGCGCTCGATCGCGATGTGCACCGGCCCCGTACCCGGATAGCCGCTCACCAGCTTGAACTTGAGGCCGAGCAGCGCGCGCGCCACCACGGGATAATCGACGTGCGTCGTGCCGGCCGAGGTCGCACCGACCAGCAGCTCCGTCGTCAGCAGATCCTGCGGCGTCTTCACCGGCGCGGTGTGCCAGACATAGGTGATCTGGATGTCGCGATTGGTGGAGCCGACCCAGATCAGTTTCGACAGGTCGAACTTGACGATTTCGGGCGTGACGAGTGGCGCGGTCGTCATGCCGTTGATCGCCGCCCCCATCACGGTGCCGTCACGCGGCGCGCCGTTGTAGAGTGCGTTGGTCATCGACACGCTGGCCGCGCCCGGCTGGTTCTGGATCACAATCGAAGGCTTGCCTGGTATGTGGTTCACCAGATGCCGGATCAGCATCCGCGCATTCAGGTCGTAGCCGTCGCCCGCCGCCGAGCCGACCACCATCTTGAGCTGCTTGTCCTTGAAGAACGCCGCCACGTCTTCCTGGGCATGCACGGGCCGTGCGAAGCCCAGGCCCGTCAAGGCCGCCGCGACCAACGCGATTGAAAACGGAACGGCGCGGCCGGTCTTCGTGTTGCGAGGCATCGTCATGTCGCTATTCCCTCGATATCGTGGTGGTCTACTTGTTACGGGCCACGGCCAATGCGTTGCGCACGCGGGCGGCGATCTCGGGCGGCGTCGCGACCAGCGTAGCGATCAGCTGTCCCATATCCTCGCCCGACATCGGCGAAACGTCGAGCCCGGCCTTGGCTGCCTCGGCGAGATAGGCCTTGTCCCTCATCGTCGCATCAAATGAGCGGCGCAGAGCCTCCACGCGAGCCGGTGGTACGTCGGGCGGCAAGAAGAACGGCCGGCCATACTCCACGCGCGACAGCAGCAGGCGCAATGCCTGCATGTCGGCCGGCGACTGCGCCAGTGAGATCAGTGTCGGCACTTCCGGCAACTCCGGGTGCTTTTCAAGGCCATATTGCAGGATGATCCGCACCATGCGTTCGGAAATCCAATGCGGATTGAGCGCCCGCAAGCTCTGCAGCGCCAGCGCGCCGACGGCTTCGATTTCACCGCGTTCGAGCGCGATCAGGATGTCGGTCGTGCCTTTGTAGCCGGCGACGACCTTGAACTTGAGACCCAGGATTGACTGCGCAATGACCGGAAAGTCATACTGAGCTGTGCCTGCGCTCGTGGCCCCCGCGGTTACCTCGTGGACCTTCAGATCGGCAACGCTCTGCACCTTCGAGGTGTGCCATGTGAACGCGATCACCGTGTCGCGGTTGGTCGAGCCGACCCAGTTGACCTTGGCGGCATCGTAGCGTGCGGTTTCCGGCTGCAGCAGCGGCGCGGTCGGCATGCCGTTGATGGCGGCGCCGATCACCGTCCCGTCGCGCGGGGCCGATGCGATCAGCGTATTGGCCATCGTGATGCTGCCGCCGCCCGGCTGGTTCTGCACGATCATCGACGGGCGGCCGGGGATATGATTCGGCCAGTGCCGCACGAGCAATCGAGCGTTGAGATCGAAGCCTGAGCCCGCAGCCGAGCCCACCACGATGCGAAGCTGCTTGTCCTTGAAGAACTCCGCTGGATTGTCTTGCCCCGCGGCAGGCGCGCGTGCGCCGGCGAGAGCGAGCCCTGCGATAGCCAACGCCATTCCAATGCGAGGCATCGGCTTCCCTCCTCGGCGGATCACCACTCTACCGGCGGCTCGAACCCATACTCGGCCTAATTCACGCGCACGCCAAGAGCCGTCCGGGACAGTTGCCGCGCGCACCCGGCGCCAGGCCGAGGCCATGCTGCGCGATTTGGTCCCACACGACCGCCTGGTTGCTCGAGATAACAGGGCATTCGAGCTTGCGCTCCAGCTCCTTGATCACGTTGAAAGCCGAGATGTTGGCGCAGCTCAGGAAGTAGATGTCCGCCTTGGGGTGGCGCACCTTCAGCGTATTCTCGAGCCAATACGACGGCGGCGTGGAGCAATAGGCGTCGCTGCCGTTGAGACCATGGCCGACAGCGGTCAGAACCTCGATTCCGATCGCCTTGAAGAACTTCGCCTCGTGATCCGTCACCGCCTGGCTGTAGGGCGTGATGAGCACCATCCGGTGCGCCTTGAGCCCCTCCAACGCCCGGCGGATGGCCGTGGCGGTCGACGACACACGCTTGGCCCCGGCTTTGGCCATCGTTTCCAGGATGCGCTTCTCGCCGTCGGCCCCTTCGTCGGTGGAATTCGCCGTGCAATGAAACGTGACGACATCGCACTTGGCATCGACCAGCGCGCCGGTTGCTTCGGTAAGGCGCGGCATCAGCTCGGCCAGCGGCACCTTCTGCGCGCCCGTCATGCGCAGGCGGTTGACGTGCACCACCACGCCCTCGGGGTAGTGATGCGCCATCTCCTGCTCCACCATCCGGTTGGACGACGGGATGATAAGGCCAACGCGGCGCGGCGTAACGGGCGGCGGAGTTATCTTCGATCCCGGCATTTCGGCCTCCTGGCTGTTGGATCTACGAGACAATCGGCGCGCCGGGAAGCCCCCGTGTCAAGCGTTGCCCTTTTGCCAATCGGCCGTCCACTACGCCCAGATTAGGCGGCACACGCATTCAGTTGTAATTGTGCCACTGTTGCTCTGCGGACGAATAATCCGCGCTGCACTGCAAATGCTGCAAATCGAATCGCTGCCTTGTGGCGAGTTCGTGGCAAGCTCTCATTAAGGAAACACAATGGTTCTGCAGGCTGCGTTGTAGTTTTATCGCACCTGCTCAGTTAACTATTGCGGTGCGAAGTGAACGACAATTAGTGTTCGATGAGGCAACGGTGCATCACGGTTGATGCAAGAAGGCACAGCCAGACACACACCGTCGCGGGCGTTTGCAGATGGTAGCGGGACAGCAGTTGTCAAAAGATGGGAAGACCAGGGGCGCCACGAGCGACCCGTCTCAAGGCGCGAGGAGCACCCTGCAATGACGATTATGGAACGCACGTCCTACTGCTTCGAGGATCTGCAGCTCGGCATGGAAGCCAGCTTCCAGAAGACCTTGACCGAGGCCGATATCATCACGTTCGCTACTGTGTCCGGCGATAAGAACCCTGTGCATCTCGACGCCGACTACGCCGCGCGCACGATGTTCAAGGAGCGCATTGCGCACGGTATGCTGACCGCCAGCTACATCTCCGCCGTATTCGGCATGGAGATGCCCGGCCCGGGCGCGATCTACATCTCGCAAACGCTGAATTTCCGCGCCCCCGTCAAGATCGGCGACGTCGTCACGGCGAAGGTCAAGGTGGTCGAGCTGATCGAGGGCAAGCGCCGCGCCCGGTTCGAATGCCAGTGCCTCGTCGCGGGCAAGGCCGTGCTCGAAGGCGAAGCGGTATTGATGGTGCCGGCCCGGGCCAAGGCCTGAGCGCGAACCCCTAACGGCATCAGGGTCTTGCGCTCGCTCCCATGATTGCTATGTGTCTGCCGGCGATGGCCCAACCACGTGGCCATCCCAAAGACACTTGGAACAGAGCGCCGATGCAGATCTTCAAAGGCTACCTTAGCGTCCCAGCGGCGTTGCGGGCCAGCGCGCTGGCGATCGGCAACTTCGATGGCGTGCATCGTGGCCATCAGGCGCTGCTGGCCGAGACCATCGTCGAAGCCCGCCGCCGCGGAACCCGCGCGGGCGCGATGGTATTCGAGCCGCATCCTCGCGCGTTCTTCAAGCCGAACGAACCGCTGTTCGCCCTCACGTCGCTTGATGAAAAGCTCCGCCTGTTCGAAGCGCTGGAGCTCGATTTCGCGGCCGTGATCGCCTTCGACGCCACACTGGCCGGCATGTCACCGGCCGACTTTGCCGACACGGTTCTCGTGCAGGGCTTCGGCGTCGCGCACATGGTCGTCGGCTACGACTTCTATTTCGGCAAGGCGCGCGCGGGCACGCCCGACACCATGCGCCAGCTCGGGCAGGAGCGCGGCTTCGGCGTCACCGTCATCCCACCGGTGGCGGAGGCCGGCGAGGTGCTGTCCTCCTCGGCGGTGCGGACGCGGCTGTCGGCCGGCGACGTACGCGGCGCGGCGGTCGAACTCGGCCACTGGTGGCGCATCCGCGGCGTCGTCACGGGCGGCGCCAAACGCGGCACCGGCATGGGCTTCCCGACCGCGAACGTCGTGCTGGCCGCCGGCACCGCGCTGGGCCACGGCATCTATGCGTGCCGGGTGCGTTTCGACATGCCCGGCGGCGACCGGCGCACGCTGCAAGGCGCCGCCTACTTCGGCCAGCGCCCGACGTTCGACAACGGCGCCCCGGTGCTGGAGGTGTTCCTGTTCGACTTCGACGGCGACCTCTACGGCCGCGAGATCGAGGTCGAGTTCGTCGGCTTCGTCCGCCCCGACCAGCGCTTCCCTGACATGGAGGAGCTGAAGGCCCAGATGGACAAGGATTGCGCCCGCGCCCGCGTCCTGATCGCCGAAGCGGAAGGCGCGCATCTGCTCGATGGATTGCCGCTCGGGAAGACGTGAGACAAAGGGGGACACCTCCATTTATCACGTGCGCGCCGCCGCTCGCCTCAACCGAGGTCTTGATCGAAATCGAGATGTACCCATTTAGTCACGACCGGCAACAGTCCAGCAACACCACCGGCGCCGTGTTCGATTCTGCACGTGCAGACGCCGCCATCGACATGGCGGATCGGCGCCTTCGACATGGTTGCAACTCGGTTGCAACGTGGGCGACTGGGCGCACGCTACGTGAAGCGCTGAATAGAGCGCAGATGTCGTGCTGCACCACAGCAATTAACCGCGATGTTTAACGACGTATCAACATGCCGTTGGGCGACGCAATTAATACCGACGAGCGAAACCTTCCCCCCCGTCACATACCTATCCCCTTGGCTCAGGTCGTCCTCTGAACTGACCCGTACCATCTACAACG
>CAMDPA010000078.1 GCA_945903565.1 Devosia equisanguinis
GAGGAAGCGCTGCTCGCCGTTGCGGCCGGCCTCCGCGACCGATACGGCATTCTTCAATTTCGAGGTATCGATGCCAACGAAAGCTTCGCTATGATCACCCATGACTCACCCTCCTTGTGTGAGGCTCTGCCCGGCCAATCCGGGTAACCATCGACCCCACATCGGGGGTGAGTCGCCTCGTTCGTGGAAGGGACATACAGTCTGGGTTGGCGCGGCCACCACGCATCGGATAGAACATCGCCAAGTCATTCCGCGCGTAGCCCAACATTCCTCGTGAGCCCATGTTGGGTTACGCGCGGAGGCATACGCTCGAGCGTCAACCGCAAACGTTGTGGCCGCGCCAACCCAACCTACGGAAGAGCCCCATGAACATCCACGAATATCAGGCCAAGGATCTCTATCGCGCCTATGGCGTCGCGACCGCCGTGGGCTATCCCGCGTTCACGGTCGAGGAGGCGGTCGAGGCGGCGAAGAAGCTGCCGGGGCCGGTGTGGGTGGTGAAGTCGCAGATCCACGCGGGCGGGCGCGGCAAGGGCAAGTTCAAGGAGGCCGAGGCCGGCGACAAGGGCGGCGTTCGGCTGGCGAAGTCGATCGACGAGGTCAAGACGTTCGCGCAGCAGATGCTGAACCGGACGCTGGTGACGATCCAGACGGGAGACGCGGGCCGCGTCGTCAAGCGGCTCTATGTCGAGGACGGCAGCCAGATCGAGCGCGAGCTGTATCTGTCCGCGCTGGTCGACCGCGCGACGTCGCGCATCTCGTTCATCGCGTCCACCGAGGGCGGCATGGACATCGAGAAGGTCGCGCACGATAGCCCTGAGAAGATCATTTCGTTCTCGATCGATCCGGCATCGGGCTACTCCGAATTCCACGGCCGCAAGATCGCGTTCGCGCTCGGACTGAAGGGCGATCAGGTCAAGCAGTGCGTGGCGATGGTCGGCAATCTCTACCGGATGTTCGTCGAGAAGGACATGAGCATGCTGGAGGTCAACCCGCTGGTCGTCACTAAGACTGGCCAACTCGTGTGCCTCGACGGCAAGATGGACTTCGACGGCAACGCGCTGTTCCGCCACAAGGATATCTTCGCACTGCGCGACGAGGGCGAGGAGGACGCGAAGGAGATCGAGGCGTCGAAGTTCGACCTCAACTACATCACGCTGGACGGCACGATCGGCTGCATGGTCAACGGCGCCGGCCTTGCCATGGCGACGATGGACATCATCAAGCTGTACGGCGAAAGCCCCGCGAACTTCCTCGATGTCGGCGGCGGTGCGTCAAAGGAGAAGGTGACGGCGGCGTTCAAGATCATCACGTCCGACCCGACGGTGAAGGGCATCCTGGTCAACATCTTCGGCGGCATCATGCGGTGCGACATCATCGCGGAAGGCGTGATCGCGGCGGTGAAGGAAGTCGGGTTGAAGGTGCCGCTGGTGGTGCGGCTCGAGGGGACCAACGTCGAGCTCGGCAAGAAGATCCTGAACGAGAGCGGGTTGGCGGTGGTTGCGGCGGATAACCTCGCCGATGCGGCGAAGAAGATCACGGAGCAGGTTAAGAAGGCGGCTTAGTGATCACGGCCGCGGTCTATGTGATGGCGGCGATCGTGCTGCAACTCACGCTGCGCAAGCTCGTTGGCTTGCGCGGGTTGCGAATCGCAACGACGCTAGCCTGCATTCCTCCAGCGATGATCTGGGTCCATGGTGCGCGCTTGGCATTGTTCGACCAATCGGTGCGCGATATTGAACGCGGATGGATTTGGAACACGGCAAACGCCTTCGCGGTTGCTTTGGCGATCCTACTTTGGAGCCATGGTCGCTTGCGAAGGTCGATCGACAAGGGGTAGCTTGATCTGCACAGCGCAGGGAAACGACGACGGAACGACAATTGCCGGCATGTCGCGGATGTCGGGTCGCGCAAGCGCTTGACCCCACCTACGCCCCTCCTGCTCTTTCTCGCGCTTCGCCAGCTTACGGCGCATCACGTAGTCTTCCTTTTTCGTGCCTTTCGCTTGGACGCTGCTGGAAGCGTCGTCGTGCCAGCGACCGCTGCTTTGCGCAACGCGTCCACGTCAGCGAGGTCCTGCGGGCGGCCGGCGGCAAGTTTCGCGGTAATCAGGTCGGCACGCGAGATAAAGTGCGCGGTGAGGCCGGTTTCGAGATCGATGATTTCGGTCGAACGGTTCTTCCAAGCGGCGGCAAATGACACACCCTTGATCTCGGGCAGAATGTCGATGGCGACCGGCGGAACGCCCATCGTGAAGAACGTGCCCTTCTCGATGAAGTCGGCGGCGGTGAGATTGTTCAGTGGTGCTCCGAACTCCCGCAGCGCTTTGAGAAGTGCGGCGCCGTTTTTCGGAGCGGGCTGGATAAGGATGTCCAGATCCTTGGTTGCGCGCGGCTGAGCGTGAATGATGACCGCCTGACCGCCAACGACGAGGTACTTCACCTTATTGGCGTTGAGAACGGACAAGAGATCTTTGAAGTCGGGAAACATGGATGCCCTTCATGGCGTAGGCGCTCGCTGCCAGTTCTGCCCCGGCAGCCAGCCGCGCGTGAACAGGTTGGCTTTGCCAATAGGCGTATTCGTCGGCTTTGATCTGATCGAAATCGGTGTGCCGGCGGATGGTGAAGGTTGCGCGCCGGCGCTCCGCCCTGGCATGAAAGTCAGCGTCGGTGGTGTCCATGTGCTTGCTCATGCCCTTCGGTATGGCAGAAAACTAAACTGTATTCATGGTGTGCCGTGGAACCGTTGGGGCACGCTACGCATTTGCTGTCGCTCGGGCGCATGTGCCAATGCGATGCGCTGCCATCCCGACCTTATGTGGCTCCTACGCCCAATCACCCCGCTGCCGCCTCTTTCTTCCGCTTCTTCTGCCACGCCTTCTCGCGCTTGGCGAGTTCGCGGCGCATGCGGGAGCGCCAGCTTTTGAGCTCGCGGCGCTTGAGCGGGTCTTTCTCGGCTTTCAGCCATTTCGATAACGCGGCCTGGGCGTTGCCCAGGTGCGGGCGGTACATTTCGCCGATGCTGAGTTCGCGGCCGTCCTTGGTCAGCCAGATGTCTCGGCTGGCTGGCGGGCTGGCTGGTCCACCGGCCGGCCGCTCGGGCTGAGCATCCGGTGCATGACCAGGCACAGATTCTCCCGGCTCCACGCTCCGTGGCTCCCGCCGACCCAAGGCCATGCCATCCCCCAAAGGACCCGCGGACGACCGATCGTGCGCACCACGGCGGCGCGTTATTTCATGTCCGTTCGTCGTTTGGGTAATCTACCAAATCATGCTTTGTTCGTCAATAGTTCCCTGTGCAACTGTTTGCCGCGCAACGGGGCTGACAGGCGAAGTGCTGGGTCGCGCTCTTTGGCTGGTCGCTCCGGTGCAAGCACCGATGCGACGTGCTTGACCCAGCCTACGCGGCTGCCGCAGCGGCCACGTCAACCACTTCGGCCGCTGCGACTTCGACCACCACCACAGCGCGTCTGCCCAGCACTGCTTCGAGGCACTCGGCGTAGGTGTCGAGAATCCATGCGCGGTCGCCTTGGTTGCGCTGACCGAGATCGCGGCCTTCCAGCTCGGCGATGAGGTGGATCAGCTTGAACGCAAGCCGGCGATGCGTGCCGGTTGCACCCTGGACCTCGCCGGAGGCCAGCTCGGTCGCGCTCTCGCGCGCAATCAGGAGGCTTGCCTGGTAGGCGCTCAAAATGCCGTCGCGGTCGCCGATCTCCTCGACGCGGCGGATCCAATCCAACAGCCCCCAGGCAACCAGCTCCGGCGTGTCGCCGTCCAGGTCCTTCGACATTTTCTGCGACAAACCGACGGCCATTTGCATTCCCCCCGAAAAAATCAAAAAAAATCGCTGCAAATCCAATGGGGTGAAACGCACCGCATTACAAGGAGCGATTCGGGGAATGCCGGGTCTTGCGCCTATTTCCCATCCCGTCGCGGCAATCCCGGCCACATGCGGTTCAAAACGCCGTCCTTGCGGATCACATAATGAAAAATCGCCGCGCCGACGTGCATGCACAGCAGCAACGCCAACAAGATAGCCGCGCCCTTGTGCAGCGTGAAAAAGAACGTTGCGCGGTCGCCGTTCTCGGCGAGCAACGCGGGCAGCGGAATGCCGAACGGCTTGAATGGCCCATAGGCCGAGACCGCCAGCCAGCCCAGGATCGGCACGAGGAACAGCAGCGCGTAAATCGACCAATGCGTGATGTGGCTGATCATCCGCTGCCACGGTTCCAGCGTCGGCTCGTCGCCGGGCGCGCCATGCAGAATGCGATACGCAAAGCGGGCGATCACGATAATCAAGATCGTGATGCCGAGCAGTTTGTGCGAATCGTACATTTGCGCGGTGGGCGAGGCGAAATTGTATTTCTCGCCATACCACGTCATGATTACGCCAAGTGGAATCTGGATCGCGATGAGCGCCACCGTCCACCAATGGAAATGCCGCGCGCCGGCCGAATACGTTTCGTGCGCCACGGCGCTTTTTGATTTTTTTTCGTCCGGTCTCATGCTTTTTCGGGCTCCCATCTCGTTCGTAAATCGCAATCGAATAATACGTCGCCGTCGGGCATCACGTGAACGTTGGCGTTCGGCCGCCGCGCCTCCGCCAGCCTGGCGATCGGGCGTAACTCGAGCCCGGTCTT
Source organism: Devosia equisanguinis (assembly GCA_945903565.1). Lineage (GTDB taxonomy): Bacteria > Pseudomonadota > Alphaproteobacteria > Rhizobiales > Hyphomicrobiaceae > CAMDPA01. The sequence goes on from CAMDPA010000078.1 coordinate 4,640, forward strand.
GCCGCTGCCCAGGATCATCGGCGCGACCATCACGTGCAGGCGGTCGACCACGCCGGCGTCGATGAACTGTGACACCGTCCACGCGCCGCCTTCGACCAGCATCGTGCGCACGCCGGCAGTGAACAGCGCCGCCACGATGTCGCCCGGCGCCAGGGTACGGCCGTAAGCGCCGAGCCGGATCACCTCGACCCCGGCCGGCACCTGGGACGTCGCCTCCGACGAGCGGACCAGGATGCGTCTGATGCCGTCGCTGTCGTTGAAAACGCGCGCATTGAACGGGCACCGCCCCGTCGGGTCGATCACGATCCGCACGGGATGCCGGCCTGCGACGCGCCGTACGTTGAGCAGCGGATCATCGGCCACCACCGTGCCGACGCCGACCACCACGCCGTCCACCGTCGCGCGCAGGCGGTGCCCCTGGTCGAGCGCGCTCGATTGATTGATCCAGCGGCTTTCGCCAGTCGGTGTCGCGATCCGCCCGTCAAGCGACTGCCCGAGTTGTGCCACAACGAACGGCTTGTCCTTCGCTGCCGCTCGTACCGGCGCGCACGGGTCGCCGGCGGTTTCGTTTCCAAGCGCCATGTGGCCGCTCCACTGCGAGGGGGCCGCTGCCGGGTTATGCCGCAGCGTCATCCTCCGCGCGAATAAGGCCTCAAGCCGCGCGTGCCCGCAAGATGCTATAGACGGCCCTCCTCCCTACGCCCGTACTCACCGCGAACGCAGCGAACCCACCGATGAAGCCCTACCAACCAGGCCGGCTGACGAACCTCGCGACCAGCCGCCACAAACGGCTCGGGCGGCGCGATACAATGGCCGGGACCGAGCCCGGCGAAGCTCAGGAGCTGTTTTGGCCCGCGGTCGCAATCTTCGCCGTCGGGTGGGCGCTGTTCGCATGGCCGTGGCTGTCGGGCCGCGTGATGATCCCATGGGATGCGAAAGCGCATTTCCTGCCGCAGGTGCAGTTCCTGGCCGCCAGCATCGCGCGCGGCGAATGGCCATTCTGGACGCCCAACGTCTTCTCCGGTCATCCGCAGATCGCCGATCCGCAGTCGCAGTTCTTTTCCCCGCCGATGCTGTTGCTGGCGCTTCTCAACCCGGCGCCGGGCAGTCACGCGGCGGATGTGACGGTACTGTTGTGCCTGCTCGGCGGGGGGCTGGGCGTGATGTGGCTGTTTCGTGAGATGAATTGGCACCCCGCAGGCGGGCTCGTGGCCGCGCTCGGCTTCTCGTTCGGCGCGGCGATGGCGTGGCGGCTGCAGCATTACGGACAGGTGCTTAGTCTCGCGTATCTGCCGTTTGCGCTCGTCTTCCTGCGCCGCGCGCTGGAGCGCCGTTCGTGGATGTATGGGCTGCTCGCTGGTGTTGTCGCGGGCTTCATCCTGGCGGGACGCGATCAGATCGCGCTGCTGTGCGTCTATCTGTTGGCCGGTTATGTCGTGGCGTGGTGGCTCGACCAGGACGAGCCCGCGCAGGCGGCGCTTTCGAGCATCAAGCCGCTGGCGGCGGGTGCTGTTGGCGGCGTCGCGGTGGCGCTGCTCCCGATCGTGCTGACGGCGTTGCTGGCCAGCCAATCGAACCGCCCGGAGATCGACTTCATCGGCGCGGGCCGTGGCTCGCTGCATCCGGCACTTCTGCTGACGGCTTTCGCGCCGCACTTGTATGGCGCGGCGGGGCCGATGGCCGACTTCTGGGGGCCGCCGAGTTTTGCGTGGACGGGAACCGATCTGTTCACCGCGCAGAACGTGGGGCAAAGCTACATCGGCGCGCTACCGGTCATGCTGCTGGCCGCGGGGCTGGTGCGGGGCGAATTGTGGGCGCGCGAAATCCGCTTCTTCACGATCGCGTTCGCCCTGTCGCTGCTGTATGCGCTCGGCTGGTACACGCCGCTGTTTCGCGTGATGTACGAAATCGTGCCGGGCATCAGCTACTTCCGCCGCCCCGCCGACGCGGTGTTCCTGATCGGGGGTCTCGGCTCGATCATCGCGGGCTATGCGCTGCATCGCATCCTGGAAGCGCCGCCGTGGCAGCGCTGGACCGGGGGAATGCTCACTGTTGCCGGTGCGATGGTGGCGATGCTGCTCACCTGCTTGATCGTCGCCCGGCTGATGGACCGCGTCGGGCCCGCGACGCAACCGCTGCTGCTGGCCGTGGTCTCGTTCGCCGCGACCTGCGCCGCGCTTGCTGCCGCGCACTGGCTGCGAGCGATCCGTCCGGTTGCGGCGCTGGCGCTGCTCGGCGGCGTCGTGGCGGCCGATCTTTCGATCAACAACGGTCCCAACGGCGCAACGGGCCTGCCACCTGCCATGGTCGAGATGCTGGAGCCGGACACCCGCAACGAGACCGTCGCGCTGCTCAAGAAGCTGACCGCCACATCGCGCAGCGAAACGCGGCGCGACCGCGTCGAATTGGCCGGGCTCGGCTTCCATTGGCCGAATGCGAGCCTGACGCACGGTCTGGAGAACACGCTCGGCTACAATCCGGTGCGGCTCGGCATCTATACCGCGGCGACGGGGGCGGAGGACCACTCGGGGCTGCCCGATCAGCGCAAGTTCTCGGCGCTGATGCCCGGCTACACGTCCATGCTCGCGAACCTGTTGGGGCTGCGCTGGATCGCGACGGGCGTGCCGATCGAGGAGATCGACAAGCGACTGGCGAAGGGGGCGATGCCGCTCGTCGCACGCACGAGGGACGGCTACGTCTACGAAAATCCCAACGCACTGCCGCGCGTGTTGTTCGCCACCCAAGCGCGGGAGGTGGATTTCGAACGCTTGCTGAAGGACGGGCTGTGGCCCGACTTCGACCCGACGACGACGGTGCTGCTCGCAAAGGTGAGCCCTGCGCCAGAGTCGGTGCGCCGGCCGGGGCGGGTGAGACTCGTTTCCTACGGCAATACCGAGGTGGTGATCGAGGCGGATAGCTCCGAGGGCGGCTGGGTGGTGCTCAACGACGTTTGGCACCCACGCTGGGAGGCCCAGGTCGACGGCAAGCCCGCGCAGGTGCTTCGCGCCAATGCGATCTTCCGGGCGGTTGTGGTGCCGCCGGGGCGCGTCAATGTGCGGTTCATGTTTCGGCCGTTAGGCGGAGGCTGAAGCGAGGCCCGCTGATTGGCCCCCGGAAATCGCCCGCGGCTGCGCCGATCCGCTACCTTTTCGCTGCCGTCCAAATAAGCTAAAGCGAAACAGCTGTTCCAAGCGTGATCCTCCCAACCGCCCGCGCGCCCAGAGGTTTCCCTCCGCATGAGCTTGACCCGCGTCTACCTGAGAGCGCTCAGCTTCCTTGCGCCGGAAAAGTGGCTGACTATCATCCTCATCGTCGCCGGCGGCTCGGTCGCGATGGTGCAGGTCTACGAGCAGATCCTGTTTGGACGAGTGGTCGATGCGCTCGCCAAGAAGACCGACCCGACGCCGATCATCCTGCAGTGGGCCGGATTGGGCCTGTTCGGCATTCTGGCCGGCGTTATCGTTGCCGTAATGGCCGACCGGCTGGCACACCGTCAGCGGCTGTCGGCCATGCGCAGCGCTTTCGAGCGCTCGATCACGCTGCCGATCAGCTATCACGCGGAGATCGGCACGGGTGCGGTGGTCCGCACCATCGTGGCGGGCGCGGATACGCTGTTTGGCACCTGGCTCGGCTTCCTGCGCGAGCAGACGACGGCGGCCATCGGGATCATCTTCCTGGTGCCGACCGCCATCTACATGAATTGGAAACTGGCGGCGATCCTGGGCATTCTGGCGGTGGTCTATGCCATCCTCAACGCGATCGTCGTCTATCGCACCTCGGACGGGCAGGCGGCCGTCGAGCGCCACCACATCAGCGTGGCCGGTCGCGTCGGCGACGTGATCGGCAACGTGACGGTCGTGCAGAGTTACACGCGCCTGTCGGCGGAGACCAACGCGCTGCGCAGCCTGATGAACGAGCTGCTGCACGCACAGTATCCGGTGCTCACGTGGTGGGGCCTGCTCACGGTGCTGACGCGTTCGGCCTCGACCGTCACGATGGTGGCGGTGTTCGCGATCGGCGCGGTTTTATCGGCGCAAGGCAATGCCAGCGTCGGCGAGGTCGTCAGCTTCGTGGGCTTCTCGCAGCTGCTGATCGGCAAGCTCGACATGCTCTCCGGGTTCGTCACGCGCATTTTCATGCAGGCGCCGACGTTGCGTTCGTTCTTCGGTCTGCTCGATACTCAGTTGTCGGTCACTGAACGCCCGAATGCCAAGTCGATGGAGGACGTCAAGGGCAACATCCGCTACGACAACCTCAGCTTCCGTTACGGCCCGGGCGCGCAGGGCGTGTTCGACCTCAATTTCGAAGTGCTTGCCGGCAAAACGGTGGCGATGGTGGGTCCCACCGGTTCAGGCAAGACGACGACGCTTGCCCTGCTGCAACGGCTGCGTGACCCGGAAGCCGGCCGCGTGCTGGTCGATGGCAACGACATTCGCGATGTAACGCTCGATAGCTTGCGCCGGTCGATTGCGGTGGTGTTCCAGGATGCCGGCCTGTTCAACCGTCCCATTGTCGAGAACATCCGCGTCGGCCGGCCCGAGGCGAGCGATGCCGAGGTCGAAACCGCCGCGCGGATGGCGGAAGCGCATGAGTTCATCATGCAGAAGCCCGGCGGCTATCAATATGTCGTCGGCGAGCGTGGCCTGTCGCTCTCGGGCGGCGAGCGCCAGCGCATCGCGATTGCCCGCGCCATTTTGAAGAACGCGCCGATCCTGATTCTCGACGAGGCGACCAGCGCGCTCGATACCGAGACCGAGGGCAAGATCAAGCGCGCGCTCGACGCCCTGCGCAAGGACCGCACGACGCTGATCATCGCGCACCGTCTGTCCACCGTGGCGGACGCCGATCTGATCCTGGTGTTCGACAAGGGCCACATCGTCGAGCGCGGCACGTTCCGTACGCTGGTCTCCCATGGCGAATTGTTCGCCCGCCTCGTCGCCGAGGGCGGCTTCCACGAGCCGACCGAGGAAGAGGAAGAGGAGAAGAAGCAACAGGAACGCCAGAAGCTGAAAGACCTCGAGGCCAGCGGTTGAGGGCGCATTCGGCTCCGGCGTCGGGTGCCTAACCCAACGATCCGCGGTAGCCCCGAGACCGCTTTTGTTCCAACGATGCTCGGACTTCTGGGGTGGGCCAGTTTCGTCCGTCGCTGACGCCGCGCGCGCCGGGGCCGAAATGGGTCACCTACACAGGCCAACATGCCTTGGCTGGGGTGGGGGGGGGCATCATTGGAAAGCGGACGGGGCTCGACACCCCTCCTCGACCACGTCGACTCGCTTGTTGCACCACGTCGATGGCCGCGTTCGAGAGGTAGAGCGGAGGGTTCGATACGTGGAGCCTCGCCGCACGTTATCCCCGCCCACCTTCGCGTGCGGCACACTGCTCCCATCTTGCTGCGACTGACAGGGCCCATGCTCGAGCTGGGGGACTGGGACGTGGCGAGAGCGTGCCGGATACGCCAGGGGACATCAGCTGCCTCTGGGGGATCACTGCCGGACGGGGCGAGAATCCCGTTCAACTTCGGCTCTTCTGGATGCGCCGGAGGATGGTGGTACCGCGATCCGTAAAGAGGGCCCACCCTCGTTGCATGCAGTGGGGCGGCGCAGGCCGCATCCAACTACCAATTTTTCGAGGCCGCGGCGCCCCGCTCCCTGTTGTCTTGACCCTCGCGCGGGATACGTCCGCGGCGGGGATATTCGTGTTGGCGGTTGGCTGGTGGGCGATGGACCTTGTAGGTTGGGTCAGCGCGTAACCCAACGATCCGCGGTGGCTCCGGCGTTGGGTTACGCGACGCTCCGCATCGCTAACCCAACCTACAAGACGCCGACAAAGGACGCCAAATGAACCTTCCAACGACAGGCTCCAACACCACGGGAACGCGCGGCGTCGTCGCGGTCGACAAGGTGGGGAACAAGATCAGGTTCTACGATCCGGCGAGCCTGAAGGAGATCAAGAGCTTCGACGGGCCGGAGCCGTGCGTGCACGAGCTCGCGATCAGCCACGATCACAAATGGGCGTATGTGCCGCTGTATGGCGACGGCATCTATGGCGGCAACAAAAAACCGAACAACAAGGTGCTGGTGCTCGATCTGGAGCGGCAGGAAATCGCGGATCTCGTCACGCTTGGCGACGATTATCTCGCGCCGCACGGCATGGTGGCGACCGCGGACGGCAAGCTGTGGGTCGTGTGCGACATCCCGCGCAAGCTCGTGCTGTTGGATCCGGCGCGACGCGCGGTCGAGGCGGCTTACGATTGCCCGGTGAAGGGGCCGCATCTGATCTGCGCGACGGCGGATGGCGCGCGGCTCTATATCTCGGCGAAGAAGGGCGACGTCACGGCGTTCGATACGAAGGCGCGGGCGTTCATCGCCAGCATTTCGGTGCGTGCGCCCGGCGTCGAGAGCGGCAACGGCAGCGGCACGGAGGGTATCACGCCGACGCCGGATGGGACGCGGATCGTGGCGATCGACAACATCGGGGGCGACTTGCGGGTGATCGATGTCGCCGGCAATCGCGAGACTGATCGCGTGCCGATGATGGCACAGGCGCTGACCAATCCGAAGCGCTCGCGGCTGGGCAAGCTGATGTTCTCGCCGGACGGGCGGCATCTGGTGGTGACGGGATATACGAGCGGGAATTGCTGGCTCGTCGATGCCGGCGATTTCCGCAAGCAGACGCTGGTGCCGGTCGCCAAGGGGCCGATGGGGATGGCGTTTCCGCCGGAGGGCGGCAGCGTGATCGTAACGAGCCACGATAGCGGGCTGCTGACCCGGATCGACCTTGCGAGCCAGCGCGCGGTGGCGGCGTACGATGGCGGTTCCGGGATCGAGGTGCTGACGTACTATTGAAGTTCGAGCCCCTCGCCCCGCGATAAGCAGGGAGAGGGGATGCAGTGGTTCAGGTCAGCGTGCGTATGCGTACTGACGTTTGGCCGACTTGGTGCGCGTCGCAACAACCGTGCCGCGACGCGAGGACTTGCCGACCTTCTTGCTGGCCGTTCGCGTGCTGGCGGACTTGCCGCGGCGATCGACCTCGGCTTTGGAGACCTCACCGGCCGCGACCAGCGCACTGACGCACGCGGGTTGCAACTTCGGGCCGGCCCTGTTCATGCAGCGGCGAAGCTCCTGGCCGCCGACTTCCATGCCGGCGCAGTAGGCGAAGTAGTCCGACATGCAGGCGTTTCGGACCGAGGCGTTGATGACGGCCGAGGCAGGTGTCGTGAAGGCGGCCATCGCGCCGATCAGCAGCGCGGCGGAGGCAATGATCGTGGGGAAGATGGATTGCGTCGTCGGTTTCATGGCTGGGCAGCTCCGATGGGCAGGCTCCGAGGGGGTGTGCTAAACGCCCACAAACAGCGCACGATCCGCACAGCCAAAAAAGCTGTGGAACGCCGCGCGATCGTCATTGCCGAAACAAACTTCAGTAATTCACCCTACCCGATTCGAAAGCTGTTTTGTAGGTGCACTTTGCTCATTCGAGCGTTCAACCGCGAACGCACACGCTATCGCTTGAGCAGCCAATTCTTGGTCTGCGTGACGAACACAGCGAGCAACCGGTCTTCCAGATCCGGCATCGCCTGCTCGATCGCAACGCCGAGGATACCTTGACCTGCACCGGCGGCGCTGCCCTGGTCGAGCTTGCCGAGCTCCGCTCCTGTCTTCGCGTCCTTCAAGACGCGAAGCGCCAAGAACATCGGTGTGCCGCCAAGCACCAGGCGCTGCGCTGCCGATGGTATGACGAAACTGAAGACCGTGATCTCGAGCACGACGGGGCGTGTGCCCTTGAACTCGGGCACGATCTCCTTGTCGACGCGCTGCTTGACCAGCTTTGTGAGAGTGTCGCGGGCGTAGGCCTTGGCCTCCGGGCTCTCGGCGATCTGATTGTATTCGGCGGAGACCGCGTTCTGGCCGGAATCGCTGGCGTCGGTGACGGATGGCGCTCGCTTTTTCGGCGCGCCCGGCTTGGCGGCGCGTCGCGCCAGTTCCTGCTCGACGTACTCGCGCTCCGGTTTGCCCCACCAGATGACGGCATCGGGTCTGTAAACGATGTCGACCCGCTCGATCCGGAGGCCTGCGATCTCGCCTTCGTTCAGCAGGTTCGTGGAGGTGGAGCACGCCGCCAACAAGAGCGCCACGAATCCGAAAAGAAGCGCCTTGACAGTCATGCATCCCCCCCAGGAAATCAATCGTCGAAAAGCTGTCCGCCGTCGTAGCCACACGCAATACGGCCGAGGGACGCCCGCAATTTGTCCGTTGCCATCGCATTTGCAAGCTGCTCGATTTCCGCGGTGTCGGTAATTCCGCGACCGCGTGCGAGCAGGGCGGCGACGAGCGCGGGATCGAGCGTCGGCAGGCTGGCCCAGAAGCCGCGCGTGATTTCCTGGGCGAGTTTGTGGTCGGGGTGGTCGGCGCAGTCGGGTGCGCGGCCGACCTGATAGTAGTGGCGCACGGCATCCCAGTCGCCGCGCTCGCGGGGCGCACGGGCGAGCACGTCCTTGGCCTCCTCGGCGACGTAGAAACGGTTGAGGGTGTCGAACAGCGTGAACACGTAGCCTTGCTCGAGCAGGTAGGGTTCCCATTCGTTCCAGGCGGGATCGCCGCTGCCGGGCAGGATCGCCTCGGCGACGATCACCTTGGGGCGGAAACGCTTCCAATCGTTGCCCATGAGGACGTCGGCTTCGGCGCCTTCGACGTCGATCTTGAGGAAGTCGATGGTCGTGACGGCATGGCGCTCGCACAATTTGGCGAGGGTGAGCATCGGCATCTTGACGGTGCGGTAGTCGGCGCCGAATTGTCCCGCACCCTTGGCGTGTTGCTCCACGGTGGTCGAGAAGCCGTGAAGGCGGTCGACCATGTGGAAGTCGATCGCGCCGCTGCTACGGCCGACGAGACCGTCGAACAGCGTGTCGCGCGGGCGGATGTGAGGATAGAGCGTGGCGAGGGCGGGCTGGGGCTCGACGCAGATGCCACGCCAGCCGCGCTCGTAGAACCAGAAGGATACGTTGTCGGCGATCGGGTGGCCGGCGCCGATGTCGATGTAGAAGCCGGGCTGCGCACCGCCAAGCGCCTGCCAGAGGTGAAAGTCCTCGAGGTTCTGGGTGTAGGAAAGATCCATGGTGCGCCTTCAGGATAGGAATGGTGCCAAGCGGGACGGACCTGCTGGGCCGGACCTCGCCACTGCGATCAGGGCCGCCAACGCAGGAAGTTGGCGATCAGGCCGAGGCCGAGGCGCTGGCTCTTCTCCGGGTGGAACTGGGTTCCAGCGACGTTGTCACTTGCGACGATGGCGGTTACGGGGCCGCCGTAGTCGGTGCGGGCCACGACGGCATCTTGGTTTGCGGCAGCCAGATGGAACGAGTGCACGAAGTAGGCGTGCAATCCATCCGGTCCTGCCGGCAAACCAGCGAGCAGTGGATGGGGGGCGAGTTGCTCCAGGGTATTCCATCCCATGTGCGGGATCTTGAGCGCGGGGTCGGCGGGCTTGATCGCGACGACATCGCCGGCGATCCAGCCGAGGCCCTTGGTCTCGCCAAACTCCAGGCCGCGGGTTGCCATCAATTGCATGCCGACGCAGATGCCCAGGAACGGCCGGCCCTTGCGGCGGACCGTATCCTCCAAGGCGGCGAGAAGGCCGGGGACGGCATCGAGGCCGCGGCGGCAATCGGCGTAAGCGCCAACGCCGGGGAGCACGACGCGATCGGCCGTGGCAACGTCCTCGGCGGCGGCGCTGACGATGATCGAAACGTTGGCGCCGGATTCCTGCGCGGCGCGCTCGAACGCCTTGCGGGCCGAGTGCAGGTTACCGGAACCGTAGTCGATGATGACGACGCGCTCGCTCATACCCGTCACCGCCGGACGGGCCAGGGCATCCAGCCGCGCCCCGGCGCCTTGCCGAGGCGGCCGCTGGCGTTGCCATCGGCCATGGCGGAGAACGGCGAAGCCGGCGAGGGCGCGCTACTCGAGCCGGTCGTCATGCGCTGCTCGTTGATCCAACCCTCGAGGAAGCGGCGCTCGCACTCCTCGACGTTGCGGCCCGAAACCGTGCCGAGCGTGCGCCAGCCGCGCCGCTCCAGCGTCATGCGTTGCAAGCTCGCCGCCTCGAAGCCGACGATCAGATTGAGCGCACCGAGGAGGAGCGGCACCCAGCGGGGTCCGAGTCCAAAGGCCAGGACCGCCAATGCGATCACCGCACATGCCGCGAGGTACATGGCGAAGCCGAGCCAGATGCGATTGGCCAGCAGCCAGAACGGCGCGAAGCCGGCCGCGGTCGGCGAGAAGCGGTCGCCGATGAATTTCAGGACGTCGGCGCGGTCGACGCGGTCGACCGGTGCATCCGGGGGCTCGTGAACCGTAAAGACGATCATGGTGTGCGCACCTACAGGCTGCCCTTGGTCGACGGAACGCGGCCGGCCTGGCGCGGGTCGAGCGTGATCGCGGCCCGCAGCGCGCGGGCGAGGCCCTTGTAGCAGGTCTCGGCGATGTGGTGATTGTTCTCGCCGTACAGCGTCTCGATGTGCAGCGTGATGCCGGCGTTCTGGGCGAAGGCCTGGAACCATTCGCGGAACAATTCGGTGTCCATCTCGCCAAGCTTGGGGCGGGTGAACTCCACCTTCCAGATGAGATAGGGACGGCCGGACACGTCGATGGCGACGCGCGTCAAGGTCTCGTCCATCGGCAGGTGGACGCTGGCGTAGCGGGTGATGCCCTGCTTGTCGCCGAGCGCCTTGGCGATAGCCTGGCCGAGCACGATGCCGGCATCCTCGGTGGTGTGGTGGGAATCGATGTGGAGGTCACCCTTGGCGTGCAGGGTGATGTCGATCAGCGAATGGCGGGCAAGCTGCTCCAGCATGTGATCGAGAAAGCCAACGCCGGTCTTGACGTCGTAGGCGCCGGTGCCGTCGAGATCGACCGTGGCCTTGATCTCGGTTTCCTTGGTCTTGCGGTCGATGGTGGCTTGGCGTTTCACGGGCTCTCCCGGCGATTCAGCGAGTGGCTCGATGGGGAAATAGCAGCTTGCACCACGGCACACCAGCGACCTTGCTCGATGCCGGCTGAGGATTGCGTGACACCGCCAGCAACTAAAGGTATAGATTGGCATACCTATCCCCTTGGCTCAGGTCGTCCTCTGAACTGACCCGTACCATCTACAACGCCTCGTCTCGTCGACCAGCATCCGCATCGTCCGCGGCGGGTGCGTGACGAGCTGCTCGAACACCCGCGCGGCGATCCGGCCGATGCCTTT
>CAMDPA010000079.1 GCA_945903565.1 Devosia equisanguinis
CGCGTGGCGGCCGACCTCGTAGCGCGCAGCCGTATCGCGGTGACCCAGAGCGGCGCTGTTGTCGACCCAGTCACGGCATGCGGCGCGATCCGGCTATCGCCCGCGGCGCGCGCCAGCAACCCCAAATCCAAACCCAAGCGTGATCCGACGCTGCGTACGAAGCGTTGAGACTGATCAATCCCGCCGACCCACCGAGATCCACTCATGCAGCACGTTGCCATCATCGGGGCAGGAATTGCCGGCCTCACTGCCGCTTGCTTCCTGGAGCGAGGGGGCGTCAAGACGACGGTGTTCGAGAAGAGCAAGGGTCTCGGCGGGCGCATGGCGACGAGGCGCACCACCGATCACCAGTTCGACCATGGCGCGCAGTACTTCAGAGCCGACGGCAAGGGCTTTCTTGCGCAAGTCGCAGAGTGGAGCAGGGCAGGCGTGGCAGCGCCCTGGAGCGGCGATCGTTATGTCGGCACGCCCGGCATGACGGCGCCCGCCCGCGACCTAGCACGCGGTAAGACCGTGGTGCACGGGATCACGGTCAGCCGTCTCGCGCGTGGTCCGTCCGGCGGCTGGACCGTCTATGATAGTGCCGGACTCGTCGATGCTCCCGGCAATGGCCGCTTCGATGCGGTCATCCTCGCGATTCCAGCACCCCAAGCTGTACCTCTCGCGGTCACGAGCGGCCTAAAGCTCGATAGACTATCGAGCGCGCGCATAGCGCCATGCTGGGCGTTGATGATCGGCGCCGGACGCGCCGTCGAGATTTCAGGCGGCTCGATGCAACCCGATCACCCGGTCATAGCTTGGATCGCCGATAATGCGAGCAAGCCGGATCGCGACACGGCCGGTTCCGCGATTGTCTTGCATGCGACGCCGGAATGGTCACGCGCCAACCTCGAATTGCAGCCGGAGGCGGTGGCAAGTCTCCTGCTGGAACAGGTCCGCCAGTTCGTCGACGTGGCCCCAGTCCCTACCTACCTCGCGGCCCACCGATGGCGCTTCGCTCGCGTCGAACATGCTCTCGGCGAGCCTTGCCTGTGGAACGCGGCCGAACGGATAGGTGCCTGCGGTGACTGGTGCCTTGGTCCACGCGTCGAGGCCGCATTCGACAGCGGCGAGGCGATGGCACGCGCTATCCTGAGCGAGAGCTAACACGATGACAAACACCGGCAACAAGGCGACGGTCTACTTCGACGGCTCGTGCGCGCTCTGCCGTGCCGAGATCTCGCACTACAGGTCGTGCAGTGGCGCCGAGGCCATCGAGTTCAAGGATGTGTCCAGCCCCCTTGCAACGCCGGGGCCCGGCCTGAGCCGCGAGCAGGCCATGGCTAGGTTTCACATGCGTAGCGCAGACGGGAGCTTGGTCTCTGGTGCCGCGGCGTTCATCGCGATCTGGCGGCTGTTGCCGAGTTGGAGATGGGCGGCATGGCTGGCGTCGTTGCCGGGCGCACTCCCGCTGCTGGAGATCGCCTACCGGATGTTTCTGCCGGTCCGGCCGTTGCTGGCGGCCGTCGTCCGGGCTTGGGTGGCACTGCGTGCCCGCCGTCCAAATTCGCCTTCCTGACACCGTAGGCCAAGAAGAAGGAGCCGCACAATATGGCTCGAGCTGCAACGATCCTGGGAGCCGCCATCGCCATGTCGTTCACGATGGCATCGGCCGACGCGATGTCTGCCTACCACTGGAAGAACCGACCGGTTGTCGTCTTCGCCGGTCAGGGCGGTGAGTCAAGCCTTGCCGAGCAACGGCGCATCTTCGCGGCGAGCCGCGCTGGCCTCGCCGAGCGCGACGTCGTCGTTGTCTGGGTCACCGGCAACAGCGTTCGCGCCGATCTCGGGCCGGGCCCCGGCATGACCGCCGCGCAATTGCGCGCCCGCTTTGGCGCCCCGGACAACGGCTTCCGCATCGTCCTCGTCGGGAAGGACGGCGGCGCGAAGCTCACCCAGTCATCGCCACTCGGCACGGCCGCCCTCTTCGGCACCATCGACGCCATGCCCATGCGCCGCGACGAGATCCGCCGCAGCCGTTGACTATGTGCCCGGCACTATTGCAACGGCCTGCGGCTACCTCCGAGGGGCCGTTGCATGATTCCAGAGAACGAAGTCGCTGCGGGACAGCCCGCTGCGCGGGACGCAAGAGCCGCAGGGGCGGTGCCCAGTCGATGCGGTAACCAATTGAGAGAACGGACGTAACGGGCGGGGAGCCCCAGCTTGAGGATCGAGATCTCGTCAACCTCACTCAAGGACTGGAACTCCCCATGACCAAGCCTACTACCGGCTCGCCGCTGCGCCAGCGCATGATCGAGGACATGGTTGCCTACCTCTTGCAGCCGGGTACGCAACGCGGCTACATCCGCGGCTGAGCGCGTGGACAGCTCATCGCTCGCTGGCGTCCGAGAAACCTGCACAGGCAGGTCGGTCGCGATCGGTGGTAACGACGGACGGTAGCCCCCGAGCTCCGGACATGCCCACAATCGACAAGGGTAATGGCGCGTTCCTGCACGGTGTGCAGTGTCGGGGCGGCCCCTCGCCCATCGGGCGAGGGGCGCGCTCTACCGCGCGGCAAGCACTGGCCGCGCGGCCGAGCCGCGCTTGGCCAATAGCCGCGGGTCTCGGCCCATTCGGGTTGCGATCGCTCCGCCGGAGCACGACGCCACATTCGCTACGCCGATGATCGCCTCGATCGAGATGAGCGTAGCACGGTGCGCGGCCGGTCAAGGATGAACCCTGCGGGCGACCGCCGAAGGGGCGGTCGTCCTTGACTCGGTCCTGCGCTCCGTGCTGGCGGGAACCGCACGGCCGGGTCGGGAAAAGCAATCCCGGCCGATCAAGAAAATGTGGCTTCGCCGGAATCGTGGCACGGTCCCGGCAAGCCGACCAAGGTCAGCAAAGCCGGAGAGGCAGTCTGCACACCCTATGCACCTTCGGTGCGCACGTTGGCGCCGACCACGCTCTCCATAGTGTTGATCTTCAAGGCGAAAGAGATGGGCGGGTTGCTTACGGCAGCGAATACAGCCAGATGAGCGCGACGACGAAATGTCGATCCGGGACAGCACTCAATGCGTCGGCTTCAGCGCATTCGCGGGGCGTCGACGCTCCAGTCTCGGCCCAGCCCACCGAACGTGGAGTGTTTCAGATTGCAATCTCAATGACATACGTGTTCATTGTTTCATCCCGCCCGGCTCGCCACTTTCGATGGGTACTCGCGCCTCGATTGCCGGCGCCGGCGCCAAGTATCCATGGGCCACGTCGGGCTCTGAAATGTCGGGCTTCGCGCAAAGGGCGCTCAACACCGACCTACGCGACTACCCTGCTACGCGGCCCGATATGCGATGTATCCGCCGAGTAATACTTTCTTTGCCTTGTTTGATGTCCCCATCTTAATGGAAGTCCGACACATTTTATCAAATAATTCACCGCCATTTAGACGAACTGTGTTCAACTTCTCATTTTACTGCTAGCTTTAATTCAGACCAACTTGCATCTATTTCGATCAATTGGCGGAGAACATCATGTCTAGTCAGCAGGACTTTCTTGCCCTCCTTCACCGAGCCAACCAAATCGCCAACGAGATGTTCTCCAGCGAAGTTGGTTTTGCCAATGTGACAGCCCGGCAAATTCACGTCCTGGCTGCCATCGAAGCGAACGAAGGTGGCTCCCAGAGCGTCCTTACGACCGCAACGAGCATCGATCGTTCCACGTTGTCCGATATTGTAAAACGCCTACAAAAGAACAAACTCATTGAGCGCCGCCGGTCCAAATCTGATGCGCGCGCCTACGTGGTACGTCTCACAGCTGCAGGCCGGCAAGTCTTGAGCAGCGGAAAGCCTGCGCTCATCAGCGTCGAGAATACATTGTTGGCTCGCCTTACCAAAAAACAACGAGCCAACTTGCTTTCCTGGCTGGAAGTTGTCGTAACCACGGGCAGTAATCCAACCACGTAACCGCCCACGGTCAATACTCCTCTCAATTCCCCTTGAAGCCGCTCAGCCGGTAATAAGTCACGCGGCGGCGGGTCGAGGCGCCGGCGGGAAGGTCTTCGCGGGTGATCTGTTCGGCAGTCGAGAAGCGACTTAGGATCGCGGTGCTGTCGGCGCGCAGCGCGACAAGCAAGACGGGCTCGGGGGAGCCTGCGCGGAACGGGCGCTTCAATTCATAGTGGTCTTGCGGGCGGGTGCCACCTAACCAGGCGAGCACCGGCGTGCGTTCGTCGCGCATGTAATAGAGCAGCTCCGCCGTCAGGGCGCGCTCGTCGGTGATGACGGCTGCGAAGGGTTGGCCCTTCGTGCGTGCGGTTTCGAGCTGGCCGCGTGTCGCCGCTGCCATCTCCTTCCAACCGAGCGTGCGTGCGAAGGGATCGCCGACGCCGGGCAGGCCGATGCGGCCGGCGAAGGCTACCCCAAGCACGATCACCGCCAACACCGCGCCGCTGATCCAGAACGAGGCGCGGAGCCAGCGCTGCGAGGCCTCGCGCTCGAGGGTGGCGACCACCAGGACAGTCGCGGAAAGATAGGCGGGCGCGGCCCAGTTGGCGTGCGCGCGGGAAAGGAACGCCTGCGTCGTCACGATGGCGACGATCGGCAGGCAGAAGGCGAGCAGCATCCGGTCCGGCTCGGGAATGCCCTTGCGCCACCAGCGCGTGGCGATCACCAGCAGAACGCCGAACAGAACGGGTCCGAACACGCCGAACTGCGCGGCGAAGAATTCCAGCGCCTTGCGGGGATGGAACAGCGCGCCGGTCCATTTCGCGTTGTCTGCCGTGTGGGAGAACGTCGCGAACTGGTTTGAGGCGTTCCATAGGAGATTGGGCGCGATCAGCAATGCGCCGAGGCCCAGCGCCAGCCACAGGCGGCGGTCGGCGAGAAGCCAGCGGCGTTCGGGTGTGATCGCGATGTAGATGCCGGCGCACAGCACGAAATAAGCCATCGCGTACTTGGCGTTGAGCCCGAGCCCGAGGGCAAAGCCGAGCAGCAGCGCCGGCCACCACGCCGCGCGATCATCGATCAGAGCCGCAAAGCCTGCGAGCGCGAGCGCCCAGGCGAGCAGCAACGGCACATCGGTCGAGATGATCCCGGCGGACAGCGAAATGCCGGGCAGCGTGGCAAACGCGAGCGCTGCGAGAAAGCCGGTGCGGGGGCTGTAGAGGCGCGCGCCGAGAGCAAAGATGGTCGCTGCGGTCGCGGTGTGGATCAGCGGCGAGGGCAGGCGGATGCAGAACTCGCTGGTGCCGCAAACGCTTGTGGACAACGCGATCGCCCAGGCGATCAGCGGCGGCTTGGAGTAGTAGCCGAACGCGGGTTCGAGGCTCCAGGTCCAGTATTGCGCCTCGTCGAAGAACAGGTCTGTGCGGTTGAACGCGAGCGCGACAAGGCGGATCAGCAACAGTGCGCCGAGCGCGAGCCACAGCCAGCGGGTCCACTGTTCCCGGGTGCCGACGCTGGCCTCAGCCGCCGTGATCGTCACATATGCCTCATCGCGCTGTTGAGTGGCCTTATTCGGGCCCATTTACATGGTTGTGTGCGGTGCGAAAAGCCTGATACGAGGGCAACCGCTCTAAGCTAAAAGCCATATTCGTCGCCAATCGCCACTGCGGGGAGACACCATGCGCGTTTCCGTTGTCATTCCTGCTCTCAACGAGGCCGGCAATATCGGGCGGCTGGTGACGGAGACCTATGCCGTCGTGCCTGCCGAGATGCTGGGCGAGGTGATCGTCGTCGACGACGGCAGCAACGATGGCACGCCCGACGAGATCAAGGCGCTGATCCAGGCGGGCAACTTGCCGGGCCTGCGCTATCTCCGGCACGGCGCGCGCTCCGGCCAGAGCACGGCGATGCGCACCGGCATTCTGGCGGCTGTTCATCCCGTCATTGCGACCATGGACGGCGATGGACAGAACGATCCGCGTGACATTCCCAAGCTGCTTGCCAGGCTTGCCGCACCGGGAACTGCGGGCCCAGCGCTGGTTGGCGGTATCCGTACCAACCGGCAGGCGGAGGGCTCCAAGCGGATTGCATCGCGGGCGGCGAATTGGATCCGCGATGCGGTGCTGAAGGACAACTGTCCGGACACGGGCTGCGGCATCAAGGTCTACTGGCGCGAGGCCTTCTTGCGGCTGCCGTTCTTCACGAGTATCCACCGCTACCTGCCGGCGTTGTTCCAGACGTACGGCCACGACGTCGCCTATGAGCCGGTGAACGATCGGGCCAGGGTCGCGGGCGTTTCGAAGTATTCAAATCTCGTGCGTGCGCTGGTCGGGCTATACGATCTTTTCGGTGTCACGTGGCTGCGCTATCGCACGCGGGTACCATCCATCGTCGCCGATCTTCCGGAGGGCCGGCAGGTGTCGGATCTGGCGAGCCGGATGAAGGCGCGCGGTGAGCCGCCACGGAAGTCCGGACAGGATTAAACTTCCTGGGCACACGCGGCGAAAATTCACGGAGTTCGACAGACGTGTTCGGGAACCTCTCCACCAAGCTGGCAGCGTGGTGGGACATGGCATGGGTGGGCCTCACCCCGGCGGGCAAGCTGATGCTGGTCCTGGGGCTGTTCGGACAGTCGCTGTTCGTGCTGCGCTGGTTCGTGCAACTCGCCGCCAGCGAGAAGGCGAAGAAGTCGGTGGTGCCGGAGGTGTTCTGGTATCTTAGCCTGGCCGGCGCGCTGCTCGTGTTCATCTACGCGATCTACATCGCCAACCTGGTGCTGATGCTCGGCCAGTTCGGGCTGATCATCTACGCCCGCAACGTCTACCTGATCTGGCGGCCCAAGCACGGCGCCGAGGGCGCGTCCGGGGCTTCGGGCGCCGCGGACCGGTAGGGTTCCTTCGTCTACTCCCGATAGCTCGGATCGAGCCGGTCCATCTGGCGGCGGATGGCTTCCCAATCGCGGCCGCCGACGACTTGGCTGTTGGGGCGGTTCTCGGCCCAGCCTTGCGCGATCGCGGCGCACACTTCGGCGGAGGGTTCGATCAGTTTGCGGCCGGAGCCGAGCGCCTGCATCTGGATGGCGGCGGCGCGTTCGAGATAGTGGTTGAACAGGAAGGCTTCGCCGACCGAGCGGCCGCAGACCATCGTGCCGTGATTGTACATGATGAGCACGAAGTTCTTACCCAGGTTCCGGGTCATCGTCTCGCACTCGGCAAGGTCGTCGCCGTGAACGAGGCCTTCGTAGTTATGATAGGAAACCTTGTTCCAGAACCGCATCGCGTCTTGCGACAGGAACATCAGCCCGTCCGCCATGGTGGAGAGCGCGGCGCCCGCATCGGTGTGCAGGTGCATCGTGCAGGCGATGTCGGGGCGGGCCTTCAGAACCGTGCCGTGGATGTTGAACGAGGCTGGCGATTTGTCGAACGGGGAGGGATAGACCTTCTCGTCGTCGAGCGTGATGCACAGCAGCGACGAGGCCGTGACCTCTTCGAACATCATCTCGGTCGGCTTGATCAGGAAGCGGTCGGGCGCGCCGGGCACCCGCAGCGTAAAATGGTTGAGCGTGATGTCCTGGTAACCGGCGTGGGCGGCGGCGCGATAAAGCGCGGCGAGGTCCTCGCGCGCGGCCCATTCGGCGGCGGGAACCTTGCCTTTCATGGAGGGGACGTCGAGGCGGCCGTGGGGCATGCGGTGGTTTCCTTTGGCGGGGGTAGAGTACGTGTGGTTCGAGCGAACAATAGTGCGGCTGTGCGCGCGTTGACAGCCACCCCGACTTGGCCCTTCCTGGCCGGGAAAGCGCGTGCTCGTAGGTTGGGTTAGCGGTGCGGAGCGCCGCGTAGCCCAACGACGGAGCCGCAGCAGATGTTGGGGTACGCCGTGCGAGCAGGGCTAACCCAACCTACGGGAATTCAGGGAGCATCAGGACACATGGCAGAGGGTGAAGATCCGCCGGGCAACGATCCCCGCGATACGACGGAAGCGGGCGGGCACACTCTCGGCGATCATACGCTCGGCAATGCCAGGTTTCACGAGCACGACGCGGACGCCGATCACGACCACGACGAGGACTTCGAGGACGGCCCGCTCGAGGAGAACCCGCTGTGGATCGCCGACAACGTGCGGCTTACGAGCGTCGGGATCGATGTCGGCTCGTCGGGTACGCAGGTGATCTTCTCGCGGCTGCATCTGCGGCGGATGGCGGAGGATATGTCGAGCCGCTATCACGTCGTGCATCGCGAGACGGTGTTCCAGTCGCCGGTGGCGCTGACGCCCTACGAGAGCGAGACGCGCATTTCGGATGTCGCGCTGGGGAAAATTCTCGACGATGCCTACAAGGCCGCCGGCCTCACGCCGTCGGATATCGACGCGGGCGCGGTGATCCTGACCGGCGAGGCGCTGCGGCGCGAGAACGCGCAGGCGATCGCGGCGACGATCTCGCAGCACGGCGGCGACTTCGTGTGCGCCACCGCAGGCCATCATATGGAGAGCATGCTGGCGGCGTTCGGCTCGGGCGCGGCGAAGGCGTCGCTCGAGGGCGATAGGCGCATCCTCAACGTCGACATCGGTGGCGGCACGGCCAAGCTCGCGATTGTCGAGAAGGGCAAGGTGACGGTTACCGCGGCGGTGCACATCGGTGGGCGGCTTCAGGTCGTGGACGAGAGCGGCGTTACGGTGCGGCTCGATCCGGCCGGCAAGACGCACGCGGCGCGTGCCGGCTTCTCGTGGGAGCTGGGGGAGAAGGTCACGTCGGGCGAACTCGACCGGGTCGCGGACGTCATGGCGGATGCGCTGATCGCAGCACTCGTCGCGCGGCCGATTCCGCATGAGATCCAGCACCTCTATTTGACCGATCCGGTTCTCGATTGGGGTCGCATCGATGGCGTGTTGTTTTCGGGCGGCGTCGCCGAATACGTGTATGCGCGGGAAACGAAAGATTTCGGCGATATGGGCCGGCGGCTCGGACACGCCATCGCGCGCAAGCTCGCCGCCGGCGCGCTGCCGTGGCCGCTGTTGCCGGCGGGCGAGTGTATCCGGGCGACGGCGCTGGGGGCGTCGGAGTATTCGGTGCAGCTCTCCGGAAACACGTGCTTCATCTCCAACCCCGGCAAGCT
Organism: Devosia equisanguinis; assembly: GCA_945903565.1. Classification (GTDB taxonomy): domain Bacteria; phylum Pseudomonadota; class Alphaproteobacteria; order Rhizobiales; family Hyphomicrobiaceae; genus CAMDPA01. The sequence goes on from CAMDPA010000079.1 coordinate 9,026, forward strand.
GTTGCCGCGCCGCAATCTGCAGGTGATCCAGCCGCCCTACGAGCCGACCGAGGAGATCGATCCGGCAGCGGTTGCGCGTGCGATCAAGGTTCATCGCAAGAAGTTCGAGGTCGAAGGCACCGAGATCGAGATGGCGTTGTCGTTCCACTGGAAGGGCATGCCGGCCTACGAGCGCATCCGGGCATTCGCCGAGGGCATCGTGCAGGGGCTCGACGATACGATCGCGGCGGGCAAGCCGCTGTTCATCGTGCTCGACGGCGATATCGCGCAGTCGCTCGGGCACATGCTCAAGGACGAGCTGGAAGTGCCGTGCGAGGTGCTGGTGATCGACGGCGTGGTGCTGTGGGATTTCGACTACATCGACCTGGGCAAGGTGCGGCTGCCGTCGCGCACGGTGCCGGTGACGATCAAGTCGCTGGTGTTCTCGGACGATCCGCGCTCGGGGCAGCGGCTCGATCACGTGCACGCGGGTGGGCACGGCCATGGGCATGATCATGGTCACTCGCATGACCATGGGCATAGCCACGCGCACGGCGATGATCATCATCATCACGGCCACTCGCATAGTCACGACCACAAGCACGGCAAGACGTAGGGCGGGCAAGCGAACGCGCAGCCCGCCGTGGCGCGCGCAACCGGCGGGCTGCGCGCGATGCGCTTGACCGCCCTACAGGTCCGAACAGACCAAGCGCAAGGCGATCCGTCCTCGACACGTCCGCCCCATAAGGAGCTCCAATGATCGTCGACACACGGGAACTCTCCGCCGACGCTTGCTACAAGCTGATGACCGGCGTGGTCGTGCCACGGCCGATTGCCTGGGTCACAACAGTATCGAGCGCCGGGGTGGTGAACCTCGCGCCGTTCAGCCACTTCACGTTCGTGGCGCCGAAACCGCCGATGGTCGCCATCAGCATCGGCCGCAAGGGCGAGGGCATGAAGGACACCGCACGCAACATCCTCGATAACGAGGAGTTCGTGGTCCACATCGCCAGAAGCTCGCAGGTCGCGCCATTGCATACCAGCGCGATGGATCTGCCGCCCGAAACCAGCGAGGCGGAGCTGCTCGGGCTGGCGATGCTGCCGTGCAACGAGGTCAAGCCGCCGCGGCTGGCCGATGCGCCGATTGCCATGGAATGCCGGCTGCGCCACTCCATGGAGCTTGGCGATACCCGCAACCGGCTGATCATCGGGGAGGTGATCCTGCTGCACTTCGCCGAGGGCATTCTGCAGGACGGCAAGATCGATACGCGCAAACTCGATCCCCTGTGCAGGCTCGCGGGGCCTCACTATGCTTCGCTGGGCGAAATACTGACGCTGCCGCCGATCGGGCAGCCGGCGAAATAGGACGATTTCCAATCCGCATACTCGGCATCAAGACCGAGTAGGATCTGGGACGGGAGATGCTATACCTGCGCTGAAGCAGGGGCCGAAAAATCTGGGAGGGGAACATGCTGAAAGTGACCGCGCTCTTTACCGAGTACAAGACCGGCAAGGGACCGGCCGTGAAGGCGGCCCAGGACGTCACTTTCGAGGTGCCGCAGGGCAAGCTGTTCACGCTACTGGGGCCGTCGGGCTGCGGCAAGACGACGACGCTGCGCTCGATCGCCGGGCTGGAACAACCCACGGCGGGCGATATCGAGGTCGAGGGGCAGCCGGTCTATTCCTCGGGGCGCGGCGTTTTCGTGCCGCCCAACAAGCGCAACTTCGGCATGGTGTTCCAGTCGTACGCGATCTGGCCGCACATGAACGTGCTTGAAAATGCCGCCTTTCCGCTGCGCGTGCGGCGCACGGGAAAATCGCGCAAGGAGACCGACGACAAGGTGATGAAGGTGCTCGCGGCGGTCGGCCTCGATCACCTGGCGGAGCGCGAGGCGACCAAACTTTCGGGCGGTCAGCAGCAGCGTCTGGCGCTGGCCCGCGCGCTGGTGATGGAGCCGCAGCTTCTGCTGCTTGACGAGCCGCTGTCGAACCTCGATGCGAAGTTGCGCGAGAAGATGCGGTTCGAGCTGAAGCGCATCCAGCGTGAGCTCGGGCTTACGACGGTGTACGTGACGCACGACCAGGGCGAGGCGTTGGCGCTGTCGCACCAGATCGCCGTCATGAACGAAGGGCGGATCGTGCAGATCGGCGGCCCGCGCGACATCTACGAGCGCCCGCGCACCAAGTTCGTGGCCGATTTCATCGGTTCGACGAATTTCCTCGACGGCAAGATCCTGGCGCACGACGCCGCCACCGGGCTGTGGCAGGCCTCGACCGAGCTTGGCACCTTCAAGGTTGCGAGCGACCAGACGTTCAATCAGGGCGACAAGGTTGCGGTGTCGATCCGGCCGGAGGACGTCGAGGTGGTCGAGCACGAGCCCGCGAGCGGCGATCCGTCCAACGTCGTCAAGGGTATCGTCGACCAGTCGATTTTCCTGGGCGACGTGACGGACCTCAAAATCAAGGTCGGCGACTACCTGATGCAGGTGCGCGCGCATCCCACCGTGCTGTCCACCATCGGCAACCAGGCGTTCCTGCGCATGCGGCCGGAAAAGTGCGTCGCGATCGCGGCGGGGTGAGGAGTGGGCGAGACACGTAGGCTGGGTCAAGCGCAGCATCGCGCAGCGCGACCCAGCGTTTTCCCGCACCGCGCGGATTGCTGGGTCGCGCGTCATCGCGTCGTGGCGGAGCCGTGCTAGGCGCGGACGCGATGGCCCGCGTCATCGCGGAGCGATGCGCCGCATCGACGACGCTTGACCCATCCTACGGCTGCGAGCAGTTGCGTAGTTCCCACTAATCGCGCAAAAAGCTTCCAACAATCGACGGCATCGAGCCGGAACAAGAGGAGAGCCACATGGCAGACGGCGGCAAGCAGGGCGGAAAGACCGCGATGGTCTCGGATGAGATGGCGAAGAAGTTCGCTTCCGAGAAGGAAACGCCCTACACGGCGTGGGTCCGCAAGGAAGGCCTCGACATTATCGATGCGCTTTACGTGCAGAACCTGAACACCGTCGAGCTGAAGCCGTGGGCGCGGCGCGAGGGCAAGGGCGTCTACCTCAACCACGACGCCTCCCGGACGACCAACGACTGCTACGTCTGCGAGATCGCGCCGGGCAAGAAGCTCGCCCCGCAGCGGATGCTGTATGAAGAAATGATCATGGTCCTGTCGGGGCGCGGCTCGACATCGGTGTGGAACGACAAGGGCGCCCGCATCACGTTCGAATGGGGCCCGGGCGCGCTGTTCGCGATCCCGCTCAACTGCTGGCACCAGCACTTCAATTCGTCGGGCAAGGACGCCGTGCGCTTCGTCGCGGTCACCAACGCGCCGCCGATCATGAACGTGTACGAAGAGCCCGAGTTCGTCTTCAACACGAAATATGATTTCGCCGCGCGCTTCAACGGCGAGCCGGACTACTTCTCGGCCAAGACCGAGACGCAGGGCTTCAAGCTGGTCACCAACTTCGTGCCGGACGCGGTGAACCTGCCGCTGATCACGGCCAAGGAGCGCGGCGCGGGCGGCGGTCACATCCGCTTCAACTTCGCCAAGAGCTCGATGAACGCGCACATCTCGCAGTTCCCGATCGGCACCTACAAGAAGGGCCACCGTCATGGCCCCGGCGCGCACGTCATCATCCTGTCGGGCGAGGGTTACTCGCTGATGTGGCCGGAGGGCGAGGAGCCGCGGCACTATCCGTGGGAGGTCGGCACCATGATCGTGCCGCCGAACATGTGGTTCCACCAGCATTTCAATACGGGCAAGACGCCGTCGCGCTATCTCGCGTTCAAGTACGAGGGCGTCGCCTTCCGCAACGCGCAGGGCGTGCCGAAGGCGTGGATCAGCAGGCGCATCGGCGGCGACCAGATCGATTACGCCGACGAGAGCGAGGGCGTGCGTTCGCAGTTCACCAGCGCGCTCGCCAAGCATGGCCTCGAGCCACGGATGGAGGAGGCCTATAAGGCCGAAATCCCCGATCTGCCGCCCAAGATCGCGGCGGAGTGAGATCTTTTTGGCAAGGGTGTCTGACGGCTTGTGTCCGACACCCCTGATCATTTTCGTGCGGGGGCACCGCCATGAGCGTTAACGTGAAGTCGCCGCCGTTCAAGGCCGAAGTGGTCGGCAGTCTGCTGCGGCCGGCGGAGATCCATCGGGCGCGTAACGAACTCAGGGAGGGCCGGATCGATGCGGCCCGGCTGTGGGAGATCGAGGCGCAGGCGGTCGAAGGTGCGGTCGCCATGCAGAAGGCGGCCGGCCTCAAGGTGTGCACCGACGGCGAGTTCCACCGCCGCCACTGGTTCATGGACTTCATCGAGCGCATCGACGGCGTCGCCTTCGAGGGCGGCCTGCCGGCGCGCTTCCAGAACGAGCAAGGGTCGATCGAGTTCTCGCCGCCGCGCATCGTCGTGAAGGGCAAGCTCAAGCGGTCGCGCCCGCTCGCGGTGGAGCACTTCGCGGCGTTGAAGCCGGTGGCCGATCGCGAGGGCCTGGTGCCGAAGCAGCCGATCCCGTCGCCGACGATCCTGCATTTCCGAGGCGGCCGCGCGGCGATCGACAAGGGCGCCTATCCCGACATCGCCGCGTTCTTCGCCGATCTCGCCGAGGTTTATCGCCAGGAGATCGCGGCGCTCTACGCTGCCGGCTGCCGCTACGTGCAGATCGACGAGACCAACCTGCCGTTCCTGTGCGACCCGAAGGTGCGCGAGCAGGCGCGTTCGATCGGCGAGAACCCGGACACGCTGCCGCGCACGTATGCCGATCTGCTCAACGACTGCCTGCGCGACGTGCCCGCCGACATGACCGTCGGCATGCATATGTGCCGTGGAAATCATGCCAGCTCCTGGTTCGCGCAAGGCGGCTATGATGTCGTCGCCGAGATCGCGTTCAGCGCCATCAAAGTAAACGTTCTGTTCCTCGAGTACGACAGCCCGCGCGCCGGCAGCTTCGAGCCGCTCAAGTATCTGGCCAAGGACAAGGTGGCGGTGCTCGGCCTCGTCACCTCGAAGAAGCCGCAGCTCGAGCCGAAGGACGAGTTGAAGCGGCGCATCGAGGAGGCCGCGCGGATCGTGCCGCTGGAACGCCTTGCGCTGAGCCCGCAGTGCGGCTTCGCCAGTACCGCGGAAGGCAACGCGCTCACCACGGACGAGCAGCGCCGCAAGCTGGAACTGGTTGCCGGCGTCGCGCGCGATGTGTGGGGCACGGCGTAATGGCCCGGCCCGAACACGCAACGGATACCGTAGGCTGGGTCAATCGCAGCGCGACCCAGCATCTTCGGCGCCATGCACCGTGCTGGGTCGCGCTCGATGGCGGAGCGATGCTCCGCATCGACGCTTGACCCAGCCTACGTCGACCGCGCTCAAACCAAACCCGTCGAGCACACCATGACCACCACACCCACCGTTTCAGTCGAGCTTGCGGCCAAGTTCGCGTCGGAGAAGGACAGCGTCTACGAGCGCTGGATCCGGTCTCAGGGCCTCGACATCGTGCCGGCGCACTACATCCCCAACCTGCGCACCGTGGAGCTGAAGCCATGGGCGCGGCGCGGCGGGCGCGGCGTCTATATCAACCACGAGGCCTCGCGCACCACGATCGACTGCTACGTCTGCGAGATCGCGGCGGGCAAGCACCTCGAGCCGCAGCGGATGCTGTTCGAAGAGATGATCCTGATCCTCGACGGGCGCGGCTCCACGACCGTGTGGAATAACGCGGGACAGCGCATCACGTTCGAGTGGCAGGCGGGTGCGATCTTCGCGATACCGCTGAACTGCTGGCACCAGCATTTCAACGGCTCGGGCCGCGAGCTCGTTCGCTACGTCGCCGTCACCAACGCGCCGCCGTTCGTCAACCTGTTCGAGGATACGGACTTCCTGCTGGGCTGCCCGCACGACTTCAAGGGGCGGTTCTCCGGCGAGCCGGACTACTTCTCCAGCAAGGGCGAGCAGAAGGGGTTCCTGCTTACGGCCAACATGGTGCCGGATGCCGTCAACCTGCCGCTGCACGAATCGAAGGAACGCGGCGCGGGCTCGGGTCACATCCGCTTCAACATGGCGCGCGGCTCGCTGCCCAGCCACATCTCGCAGTTCCCGATCGGCACCTACAAGAAGGCGCATCACCACGGGCCGGGCGCGCACGTGGTCGTGCTGTCGGGCGAAGGGTATTCGCTGATGTGGCCGCAGGGCGAGGAACCGCGTTACTACCCGTGGGAAGTCGGCACCATGATCGTGCCGCCCAACGGCTGGTACCATCAGCATTTCAACACCGGCCCGACGCCCGCGCGCTATCTCGCGTTCAAGCCGGGCAACTCGCCGCGCAACAGCCAGGGCGTGCCGATGTCGTGGATCAGCCGTCGCGCCGGGGGCAACCAGATCGACTACGCCGACGAGACGGCAGCGGTGCGTTCGCGGTTCGCGGATGCGCTGGCGAAACATGGGCTGAGCCCGCGCATGGACGCGAGCTACGCGAAGGAAGCGGAGACGCTGCCGCCGAAGGTGGCCGCGGAGTGATCGCCCTGCCGGGCGATACGAGGGATTTCATCCCTCGTGCTCCCTGACCAGGGCCCGGGCCCTGGACCCCGCCTTATGAGGTGCTGGAAAGCATGTTCGGTGGAGCGTGCTGGTCGGAGGTTGGGGCGGCAGGGGTCTGACCCATACGCGCTAACTTTACACCGCTTACCTCACCATTTGCGTTCCCGGAAGCAGAGCGTAGCGAGGCTATCCGGGATCTTTGCACCCTTCAGAGAGGCCGTCGTTAAACCTGTGCGGTCGGGACGTGAGGTGTCAACGCGAGCTCCAGGATGTGTCGTGCGGTCCACCTGGGCGTCGAGCGCTGGCGGGTTTGAGGTGGATGCTCGAGCGGCCGGGTGCACAGCAGTGCCA
>CAMDPA010000080.1 GCA_945903565.1 Devosia equisanguinis
GCCGCAAAGCCAAGAGGTGCGCCGCCTGACGGCTCGCGCCTCTCTCGACATCATCGGCGTCCCCTGCTTCCGCCGATGATCATCCGAACCCGCCGAAGCGGCCAAGTCGTGTGCTATCAAAACCAGACAAGTCCAAAAGCTACTGACAACCGGGTAGCGTTTTCCGTGGGGGCCGACACTCTCCGGCAGCGGCGCGCAGGACGTGCCTGGATCGCCGCCAGAGCGACGGATCTTCAAGGGAGGGATCTCCAAGGGCTAGCCCTTGGACGGGTGCTCGAGGGCAGCGCCCTCGATCTTGCGACCCAACATCCATGCGCACCGCTGGCAAGTTGGGTTACGCGCGGAATGTAAGTGGCGTGAAAACGGCTGAACCTTTGGCCGCGCCAACCCAACCTACGAAGGACGTCACGCCCGTCCCAAATCCTGCGTCAGCTTCTCGTGGCCCAGAGCGGCAAGGGCCGTTGCGACGATGCCGTTGGCGTTGAGGCCGGCCAGCTCGTACATCGTTTCGCGCTTGTCGTGGTCGATGAACACGTCGGGCAGCGTGGACGTGCGGATCTTGAGGCCGCGATCCAACAGTCCGGTGGCGGCGAGGTGGTGCAGCACGAGCGCGCCGAAACCGCCGGTGCCGCCTTCCTCCACGGTCACGAGGACTTCGTGGTTCATCGCGAGCTGGCGAATCAGGTTGGCGTCGAGCGGCTTGGCGAAGCGCGCGTCGGCGACCGTTGTCGACAGGCCCATCGCACCCAAGAGTTCGGCCGCCTTGAGGCATTCGGCGAGCCGGGTGCCGAGCGACAGCAGCGCGATCTTGGAACCTTCGCGCACGATGCGCCCGCGCCCGATCTCGAGGGGAACGCCAACCGCCGGCATCTCGACGCCGACGCCTTCGCCGCGCGGATAACGGAACGCGCAGGGGCGATCGTCGATGGCAACGGCGGTGGCGACCATGTGCTTGAGCTCGGCCTCGTCCGACGCCGCCATGATCACGAAATTGGGCAGGCAGCCGAGATAGGCAAGGTCGAACGAACCCGCGTGTGTGGGGCCATCGGCGCCGACGAGCCCGGCGCGATCAAGGGCGAAGCGCACGGGCAGGCGCTGGATCGCGACATCGTGCACGATCTGGTCGTAGCCCCGCTGCAGGAACGTCGAGTAGATCGCGCAGAACGGCTTGTAGCCTTCGGTTGCCAGGCCCGCCGCGAACGTCACCGCGTGCTGCTCGGCAATGCCGACGTCGAACGTGCGAGTGGGGAACTCCTTGCCGAACAGGTCGAGGCCGGTGCCCGATGGCATCGCCGCCGTGATCGCCACGATCTTGTCGTCGCGGCGGGCTTCCTCGATCAGGGCGTCGGCGAACACGCGCGTGTAGGCGGGCGCGTTCGACTTGGCCTTCACCTGGTCGCCGGTGATGACGTTGAAGCGGTTGACGCCGTGGTACTTGTCGGTCGAGCTTTCGGCGGGCGGGTAGCCCTTGCCCTTCTTGGTGACGACGTGGACCAGAATCGGGCCCTGCTTGGCGTCGCGCACGTTCTTGAGCACGGGCAGCAGCACGTTGAGATCGTGGCCGTCGATCGGGCCGACGTAGTAGAAGCCCATTTCCTCAAACAGCGTGCCGCCGGTCCAATAGGTGCGCGTGTACTCCTCAGCGCGCGCGGCGGCGCGTTCCCAGTATTTCGGCAGGCGCTTGGCGAGCTGCTTGCCGATCTCGCGGATATGCAGGTACGTGCCGCTGGAGGAGATGCGCGCGAGATAGCTCGACAGCGCGCCGACGGGCGGGGCAATCGACATGTCGTTGTCGTTGAGGATGACGATCAGGCGTTCGTTGCGCGCGCCGGCATTGTTCATGGCTTCGTAGGCCATGCCCGCACTCATCGCGCCATCGCCGATCACGCACACGACATGATTGTCGGCGCCATCGAGATCACGCGCGACGGCCATGCCGAGGCCGGCGGAGATCGAGGTGGAGGAGTGCGCGGCGCCGAACGGGTCGTATTCGCTCTCGGCGCGCTTGGTGAAGCCCGAGAGGCCGCCGGGCTGGCGCAGCGTGCGCATCCGGTCACGGCGGCCGGTCAGGATCTTATGCGGGTAGGCCTGGTGCCCGACGTCCCACAGCAGCCGGTCGCGCGGCGTGTCGAACACCCAGTGCAGCGCCACGGTCAGCTCGACGACGCCGAGGCCCGCGCCAAGGTGCCCGCCGGTGACGGAGACGACGTCGATGGTTTCCTGGCGAAGCTCGGCGGCGACTTGGGCCAGATCCTTCTCGGGCAGGCGCCGGAGATCCGCGGGCAACTTCACTTGATCGAGCAGTGGCGTCTTGCTGTTGGGCATCGCGTTCCACAATCCAGCCGGCGGCTTCAGCTTGCTATGACGCCCCGGCGCGAGGCCGGCAGTGTCTTGTTCGCCATCCTACACCAGCCAGCCCAAGCCGGTAGATCGCATAACCGGGGCGCGGGTGCGTCTTATTGACAATTGGGCGGTGATCGCATGCACCGTTCACGTCGTTGTTACCCTGCTACGTATTGATCGCTAGCACTCTTGGCCACATCATTGCTGCACTGCACCAGGCGCCTGCGGCCATTCGGCGGCGGTTCACCTGGGTGCGTTTGTTCAAAGGAGAGATAAGCAATGCGCTGGAAATCACTCATACTCATGGCCGGCCTGAGGGCCGCTGGCTGCCTTTTCGCCAGCGCTCCCTCCGAAGCGACAGGTCGTGGCGCCAGGGCCGCGGATGCACAAAGGCTGACCCGAGCGCCGGCGCGACCTCGTGCGATGCGGTCGCTGCCCCGCAGGACGGCCGTCAACAGAGCGGGGGTCAATCGGCCTGCGGCCAGCAGGGCGGCAGCGACACGATCGGCCGCCACGAGAACGGCGCGGCGGCCAGTTTCGGTCGCGACGAGAAACCAGCCGGCAACACGCGTGGCGGGATTCGCACAGCGTGCCACGCCGCGCGCGACGCCGCGGCCAGCAGCGAACGTGGCTCGGGCCTTCAACGTGCCGGGAGCGACGAGCGATCCGTCGAACTTCGTCAACGGATATCGGGATCTCTCGTTCACGCAGTTCAGGACGGGCGACTTCTTCAGCCATCCGCAGATCAACAGCGGGCAGTAAGCCTGGGCGATCGATCCCAGCCGGCGTGGCGGCTTCAGTGCCGCGCGCCGGACCCGGACTGCAGCGCCTTCAACTGCTCGACCAGCGTGTAGGCGGTGAGCCGGGCGTCATCATCTTTGGCGCCGGCGAGTTCTGCTTCGGCCGATTCCAGCTGGCTGGCGATGTCACATGCCGCGAGGTCGGCGACATTGTAGGCACGCTCGGCAAGAACCGTAAGGCGCGTCGGCTCCACCTCGGCGAAGCCGCCCCTGACGAGCAGCTGCTTGCGCCCACCGGGGCCCGTGACATCCAGCACACCCGGCCGCAGCGTCGAAACGAACGGAGCGTGCCCCTCCAGCACGGCGAAGTCACCTTCAGCGCCCGGCAGCACCACTTGATCCACATCCTCCGAAACGAGGATGCGCTCCGGGCTTACGAGCTCGAACTTGAAGGTCATGTCGCGTGCTTCTCTCGTGTTGTGCAGGCACCAGTTTTGGAGCGCCAGATCAGCTCTTGGGCGCGTCGTCGTCGGCCGCACCGGCCTTGGCTTCGACTTCTTCAGGCGTCTGCACCTTGGTGCCGCAGAACGGGCAGAAGAAGACGGGGTGGTCTACCATGTTCACCTCCCCCTCTTCCATGTCGACAACGCCGACCGACATGTAGAGCACGCCATCCTCGCCGACCGCGAACAGCGGGTCGAAGTCCTCGGAGCCGAGAACCTCCTTAAGCTCGTCGCAGCACTTACCGAAGCGGTCCGAGCCTTCGCCATTACCGGTCATTGATCGTCTCCATGGCAAACCGCCATATCCGGGCGGCAGCTTCGCATCAGCAGCGCGTTATCCAAACAGTGTGCCGTCTGAACATCAGGCCGCCTCGGCGAGTTTCTCCGCCTTTTCCATCGCTTCCTCGATGGTGCCGACCATATAGAACGCCTGCTCGGGCAGGTGGTCGTAGTCGCCGTCGCAAAGGCCCTTGAAGCCCTTGATGGTGTCCTTGATATCGACCAGCTTGCCGGGCGATCCCGTGAACACCTGGGCGACGAAGAACGGCTGCGACATGAAGCGCTCGATCTTGCGGGCACGCGCCACCGTCATCTTATCTTCTTCCGACAGCTCGTCCATGCCGAGAATGGCGATGATATCCTGCAGGGACTTGTAGCGCTGCAGGATCGACTGCACGCGACGTGCTGTGTCGTAGTGCTCCTGGCCGACAACGCGCGGCTCGAGAATGCGCGAGGTCGAGTCGAGCGGATCGACGGCGGGATAGATGCCCTTCTCCGCGATCGAGCGCGACAACACGGTGGTCGCATCCAAGTGGGCGAACGAGGCGGCGGGCGCGGGATCGGTCAAGTCGTCGGCGGGCACGTAGATCGCCTGCACCGAGGTAATCGAGCCCTTCTGCGTGGTCGTGATGCGCTCCTGCAGGGCACCCATGTCGGTGGCGAGCGTGGGCTGATAGCCGACCGCCGAAGGGATACGGCCGAGCAGCGCGGACACTTCCGAGCCCGCCTGCGTGAAGCGGAAAATGTTGTCGACGAAGAACAACACATCCTGACCCTTGTCGCGGAAGTCTTCCGCGACCGTGAGGCCCGACAACGCGACGCGCATGCGTGCGCCCGGCGGCTCGTTCATCTGGCCGTACACCAGGGCGCACTTGGAGCCCTTGGTCGAGCCGTTGTTCTTCTTCGGATCGATGTTGACGTTGGACTCGATCATCTCATGATAGAGATCGTTGCCCTCGCGCGTGCGCTCGCCGACGCCGGCGAACACCGAGTAGCCGCCGTGGGCCTTCGCAACGTTGTTGATCAGCTCCATGATGAGCACGGTCTTGCCGACGCCGGCGCCGCCGAACAGGCCGATCTTGCCGCCCTTGGCGTAAGGCGCCAGCAGGTCGACGACCTTGATCCCGGTGACCAGCATCTCGGCCTCCGTCGCCTGCTCAGCGAAGGACGGCGCGGGCTGGTGGATACCGCGGGTCGCGGCAGTCTTGATCGGGCCGGCCTCGTCGACCGGCTCGCCGATCACGTTCATGATGCGGCCGAGCGTCTCCTCACCGACCGGCACGGAGATGGGATTACCGGTATCGGTGACTTCCTGGCCGCGGGTCAGGCCTTCGGACGAATCCATGGCGATGGTGCGGACAGTGTTCTCGCCAAGATGCTGAGCGACTTCGAGCACCAGGCGGTTGCCCTGGTTGCGGGTCTCCAGCGCATTCAAGATCGCAGGCAGATGCCCGTCGAACTGCACGTCGACGACGGCGCCCATCACCTGACGGATCTTGCCAACCTTGTTGCTGCCTGCTGCTACCGTTGCCATTGTCGTCTCTTTCCGCTTCTCGTTCGTACCAACTAGCGGCCGCGACGGCCGCCGTATTCATCCTCGCGCTTCACGGTTGCCGTGAAGTCTGACCAGTTCTCGACACGAAAGCCGCGGATATCGCAGGCACAGAGCCGAAACCACCGCATCGCCTTCAAGGTGCCGATCGCATCGAACATATTCGACAGGTCAGAATTCCGCGTCAGGTAGACGCTGCCTTGAACCCGCTCGAACCCGAAGGGCTCAAGTGCTTTTTCGATCTCCGTGTAGGCACTTGAAATGCCCTTCGTGTAGTGCTCCCTGATATCAGCTACGACCATGTCGAACGCGATGGCGAACATGGCCTCTCCTCATGGAATGGTTTCCGCGATCGGATCGGCAAGCACCTCGACCACAGCGTAGTCCAGCCGCTCGCCCGAATAGACCACCTCCACCATTACCTGCTCCGGCCCGGCAACGCCGATCACCTCGTAGGCAGGCCCGGCAGGCCCGAACCGGCGAACCTGCCCCACCAAGCTCGACGCATCACTCGAGACGAAAACCATCTGCGATTCCTGAAAGCCCTGGCCCTGGATCGGCATTGCGCTCTCCTGCGATCAGTCCACGTGAACAAAACGGATACGCTCAATCTCCCCGCGTGTCAAAGCGCCTCCGCACCCGAGATGATCTCGATCAGCTCCTTGGTGATGTTGGCCTGGCGCTGACGGTTGTACTTGATCGTCAGCTTGTTGATCATGTCGCCGGCGTTACGGGTTGCGTTGTCCATCGCGCTCATCCGCGCGCCCTGCTCGCTGGCCGCATTCTCCAGAAGCCCGCGGAAGATCTGCGTCCCGATATTGCGCGTCAGCAATTCGCCTAGGATCTCTTCCTCGCTCGGTTCGAACTCGGCGACGGCTTCCGCCTTGCCGGTATCGACGGCCTTGGCCTCGGGCAGCTCGGCGGGGATCAACTGCAGCGCCGTCGGCTTCTGCGCGATCACAGATTTGAACTCGGAGAAGTAAAGCGTGCAGACGTCGAAGTCGCCTTCCTCGAACATCTCCATCACGCGCTTGGAGACCTGATCGGCGTGGCCGAAGTTGATCTGCTTGACGCCGCGGAAGTCGATGCGCTCGACGATGTTGCGATTGAAATCACGGCGCAGGTTGTCGGCGCCCTTGCGACCGACGGTCAGGATCTTGACCGTCTTGCCGTCGCGCGCGAGCCGCATGGCATCGGCACGGGCGAGCTTGGCGATGTTCGAGTTGAAGCCACCGCACAGGCCGCGCTCGGCGGTCATCACAACCAGCAGATGCGTCTGATCCTTGCCGGTGCCGACGAGCAGGCGCGACACGCCATCCGGACTGGCCACGCGCGAGGCGATCGAACTCAGCATGCGGTCCATGCGCTCGGCGTAGGGGCGCCCGGCCTGGGCTGCTTCCTGCGCACGACGCAACTTGGCCGCGGCCACCATCTGCATGGCCTTGGTGATTTTTCGCGTCGCCTTCACCGAGGCAATGCGGTTGCGCATGTCTTTCAGGCTGGCCATGTGCTTCTTCCGTAGGTTGGGTCAAGCACTTGCGCGACCCAACATTTATCGTCATGCCCGGGATTGTTGGGTCGCGCCTCGCCGCGGTGCGACGCTCCGCACCGATGCTTGACCCAACCTACAGCTCTTAGACCGTGAACGCTTTGGAGAACTTGTCGAGGGCGTCGACCAGTTGTTTCTCGACGTCCGCCTTCAGCTCCTTCGAAGATTCGATCGCGCCGAGGATGCCTTTGTGCTGGTCGCGCAGATTGCGCAGGAATTCCTGCTCGAAACGGCCGACGGCGTTGACCGGGATCGCATCGAGATAACCGCGCGTGCCTGCGAAGATCACGCAGACCTGCTCCTCCATCTTGAGCGGTGCGAACTGCGGCTGTTTCAACAGCTCGGTGAGGCGCGAGCCGCGCGCCAGCATCTTCTGGGTGGCGGCGTCGAGATCGGAGCCGAACTGCGCGAACGCAGCCATTTCGCGATACTGCGCCAGCTCGCCCTTGATCTTGCCGGCGACCGACTTCATCGCCTTGGTCTGCGCGGAGGAGCCCACGCGCGACACCGACAAGCCGACGTTCACCGCCGGGCGGATGCCCTGGTAGAACAAGTCCGTCTCGAGAAAGATCTGGCCGTCGGTGATCGAGATCACGTTGGTCGGGATGTAGGCCGACACGTCGTTGGCCTGCGTTTCGATCACGGGCAGTGCGGTGAGCGAGCCCTTGCCGGCGGAGTCGCCAAGCTTGGCAGCGCGCTCCAGCAGGCGCGAGTGGAGATAGAACACGTCGCCGGGGTAGGCTTCGCGACCGGGCGGGCGGCGGAGCAGCAGCGACATCTGGCGGTAGGCGACGGCCTGCTTGGACAAATCGTCATATGCGATCACGGCGTGCATGCCGTTGTCGCGGAAGTACTCGCCCATCGTGCAGCCGGTGAACGGCGCCAGATACTGCATCGGCGCGGGATCGGACGCGGTTGCGGCGACGATGATCGAGTATTCCAGCGCGCCGCGCTCCTCGAGCACCTTGACGAACTGGGCGACCGTCGAGCGCTTCTGACCGATGGCGACATAGACGCAATAGAGCTTGGCGTTCTCGTCCTTGCCGGCGTTGGCTGTCTTCTGGTTGAGGAAGGTGTCGAGAATGATCGCGGTCTTGCCGGTCTGGCGGTCGCCGATGATCAGCTCGCGCTGGCCGCGGCCGATCGGGATCAGCGCGTCGACAGCCTTGAGACCGGTCGACATCGGCTCGTGCACGGACTTGCGCGGTAGGATGCCCGGCGCCTTCACGTCCACACGCTGGCGCTTGTCCGATTTGATCGGGCCCTTGCCGTCGATGGGATTGCCGAGGCCGTCGACGACGCGCCCGAGCAGGCCCTTGCCGACGGGAACCTCCACGATCGCGCCGGTGCGCTTGACCGTGTCGCCTTCCTTGATGCTGCGGTCGTCGCCGAAGATCACGACGCCGACGTTGTCGGATTCGAGGTTCAGCGCCATGCCGCGAATGCCGCCGGGGAACTCGACCATTTCGCCGGCCTGGACCTTGTCGAGGCCGTAGACGCGGGCGATGCCGTCGCCGACAGACAAGACCTGGCCGATTTCGGAGACCTCAGCCTCCTTGCCGAAATTCTTGATCTGCTCCTTCAGGATGGAGGAGATCTCCGCGGCGCGAATATCCATCAGCGGACCTCTTTCAAGCGTGTCTTGAGTGATGCGAGTTTGGTGCGAAGCGAGCTGTCGACCATGCGGCTGCCCATCTTGACGACGAGGCCGCCGAGCAGGGTTGGATCGACAGTGGTGTGAATTTTGACCTGCTTGCCGCCGACGGAGGCGCGCAGGGTATCCTGGAGGACCGTGAGCTGGGCCGGGGTGAGCGCGTGAGCCGTTGCCACCTCGGCGATCACCTCGCCGCGCCCCCTGGCGGCCAGCGCGCGGAACGACTTGATCATGTCCGTGGCCGCGAACAAGCGGCGATTGCGGGCGATGAGCTGCAGGAAGTTGCCGGCGAGACCGCCGATCCCCGCCTTGGCGAGAATCGCCGTCACCGCCTTGACCTGCTCGTCCGCAGAGAAGACAGGGCTGCGCACCAGCCTCTGCAGATCCGTGCTGCCCTCGAGCATGGTCATGAAGCGATTGAGGTTGCCCTCGACCTCCGCGACCTTGCCCTGCTCGCTTGCGAGCTCGAACAGCGCCGACGCATAGCGCCCCGCGACGCCCGCCTCGGCTCCACCGGCCATCATTAGTTCTTCGGTCGCCACGTCGAACGCCCCTCGTGCGGCTCGCAAGTTATTCAGTGCTGGTCGTCTGGCTGATCGTCTGCGCGCGCGCTGAAATGGCACGCACAGGACATGCAAAAGGCGGGGAGGGCAGGCATCGCCTGTCGCCTTCCCGCTGCAAGGTCCGGGCTGCGTCTAACACGCGCCGCCCCGCCCTTCAACCGGCGTGGGACGGGCGGGTTGCCGCATTCCCCAGGGAGTTCGCAGTCGGGGAGCAAGTGTCGCAGTTGGGAGGGTGGGTGGGGCAATGCTCGCCATTCCCCCGGGTGTCGTTGCCCGCTGCTGCCCGGTAAACTTGCTTCAGTTTGAATTGCAGGCGATGGTCAGGCATCCGGGCCGACCGGGTTGAGGCAATTTCGATCTGCGCGTTTGATTGGGTATTCTACAAATTGGGAGGGACCGGCCATGTTCAATTGGTTGCCGTTCGGCCGTCGTAGCCCTGTTCAAGCAATCGCTGAGCCAGCCACCCAAGAGCGCGACCCGATATCCGAGGCGCTATCGGACCGCGAGGCGGAAACGGTGCTCCGCGAAGCCGTAACCTTCACCCGCAGTGTACGTGAGTTCAGCCCGCAGGAGGGCGCGGCGATCGCCGCCCGCGTCTCGGCCAAAGCACTGGCCCTGATCGTGCGGCATGAAACCGGCGGGCGCGAATACTACGAAAAGGTCTACAAGTCGCGTCCAGTGTGACCCGAGGCGAGTTCCGGCGTAACCATCGGTTTCGGCTATGACCTGGGCTACCAGCAGAGCTTTGCTGCGGTTGCAAAGGACTGGGCCGGGGTACTGCCGGAAAAACACATTGCCATGCTCGAGCCGGCCGTTGGCCTCGCCGCCGCCGAACCCGGCCGTAACGACAAGATCGACCGGATCGAGGAGATCGTCGAGGCGCTGGTCAGGGCCGGTGTCACCATTCCGTGGGATACAGCCGCGACCGTGTTTCAACGCACAACGGTTCCGCGCTTCGCCGCCATCACTTCCGAAGCGCTCCCCGGCCACGAGGCACTGACGCCCGATTGCTTCGGTGCCCTCGTCTCGCTGACGTTCAACCGGGGTCCAAGCTTCGACAGGCCGCACGATCCAGCAAAGGATCCGAAGGACAGATACCGCGAGATGCGCGGCATCAAGCAGGCCATCGCCGACGGCGAGATCGAGCGCATCCCCAGCCTCATCCGCGCGATGAAGCGGATCTGGACGGGCACTGCGGTCGCTGGTGAAATGAACCGCAGGCGCGAGAACGAAGCGCGCCTGTTCGAGGACGGCATCGCGCGCATCGCGGTGGCTGCGGCTGACGCCAGGGCGGCGGCAACTGTTGCCGAAACTGCCGGTCCAGTGACCCGCGGCGGCGGCGCGACGATTGCGGGCATCGAAGAAAGTGACATCGACGCCGAGGCCATGGAGGAAGCCGAACTCCTGCAGCGCGATCGCGGCATCGACTTCACCAGGGAGGTGACCCGGTCCGCTGCACGCGTGAGCTGGGCGAGCGACGACAAGGCGCCCGACTACGCACATCTCAATAACAAGTTGGAGCCGGGCATTCGCTTCAAGCTGACGGCGGACGATCTTCAGTTCCTGGCGGACCTCAACTCGTTCCCGGTCGCAGACGCGGGTTCGACGCCGGTTTTGTTCGGTTTGCGCGGCTGCGGCATCATCGAGGACAACGACGGCGAATTCTCCGAGGAGGTTCTGCTGCGCGATCAGCGACCCGATCACAACACGACGCGCTGCGTGATGGGCGTATGGGACCGAGCCGCGAAAAAGATCGCCGTGTTCGAAGGCTCGACGGTTCCCGACAAGGTCTACGTGGCGAAATGGTATGAGGCCCAGAAGATCGGGAACATGCTGCCGACAGGGCTTTACGGTTACATCGTCGGCATTCACAACGGCCGGCCCGGCTGTTTCGTTCTGCGGTCTTCCCCCGATGTCAAGCGCCAGGTGATCGTGCGGCGCTCGCGCAACAACATGATCTACGAGCGCGCCGACATCGTGAACAAGTCGCGGCCCGGCGACAATCTCCACCCGACGTTCAGCAGCGGGCCGGCGGATTTCGGTTCGGCCGGCTGTCAGGTCGTACGGGGCAATGCGAACGCAGAAGGCAACCACCGCGGACCATGGGCGAAATTCCGCAACCTCTCCGGGCTCAAGACGGCAACGGGCAAGTCCGGCACGCCCTACACCTACATGTTGTTGACGGGTCTCGAGGCGATGCTCGCCGCCCGCGCCCGCACCGACAGCGCTACCTCCATTCCCGAGGTGCGCCAGAGCCTGATGCGCCTGCGGTTCGGCTCCAAGGATCAGAAAGTTGCCCGGCTGCAGACGTTTCTCGGCGTCCCCGCCACGGGCGAGTTCGATGTGGCGACAGCCGAGAAGGTTTATGAGCTGCAGCAACACCGCTGGGATAACGTCAGCGACGGAATATTCACTCCGGCGCTCGACGCAGAGTTGAAAGCTGGCGTGTTCAACGACGCGCCGGCCGAGATTGCCGTCGCAGCGCCGCAGCCGCCATCCACGCCACAACCTACCCCCGCCGCGGCGCCCCCACCGGGCGCGCAGCCAGCACCGGCACCCGCACCCGTACCTGCCGCAGTGGCAGCAGCGCCGATCCTAGCGCCACTCCCTCAGCCTCAGCCCGATCCAGCGTTTGCCGCCGCGCCGGTTGTTCAGCCACAGCCTGTGCCAGCAGCCACCGCTGCGGTCGTCGCATCCACGCCCAGCGCAGAGCCGGCTGCCCAGACGAAGCCCGAACCGGTTCAAGCACCCGCGCCGGCTGGTGAGCCACCGCCAGCACCGGCAGCCACCGCTGCGATCGTCGCATCCGCGCCCAGCGTAGCGCAGGCACCCCCGACGAAGCCCGAACCGGTTCAAGCCACCGCGCCGGCTGGTGAGCCACCGCCAGTACCGGCCGCCACCGCTGCGGTCGTCGCATCCGCGCCCAGCACAGCGCAGGCCCCCCCGACGAAGCCCGAACAGGTTCAAGCCCCCGCACCGGTCAGTGAGCCACCGCCAGCACCGGCGGCAGGATCTGTTGTCGTCGCTGCAGCGAATAACGCGCCCGCGGACATCCAGATTCAACCCGTCGACGGACACCTCTCGTCAGCCCAAGCCGCTGCGTTGACAGTGCTCGTCAAACAGATGGCGGCTACGAAGGCGGCTGAGACAACGCGTGGGAGCTAGCTGCTTGCAGCTTTCATCGGCCTGTCGACACGCCCTGGTCAGGCACTGTTGCTGGCCTGGCAACATCGATCACCCGTCGCGCGCCGCCTTCGCTACCCGCACCCCCGCACCGCGCCGTGCCAGCGCGACGCCCGCGAGGATCAGCGCCAACCCGGCGATGGCGCGCGCGGTCGGGCGTTCGGCCAGCGTTACCGCGCCGATCAGCACGCCGAACAGCGGCACCAGGAAGTTCACTTGCGCGGTGAACGCGGCGCCCTGCCGGCGAACGATGGCCAACATGATCAGCGTGCCGATGCTGGTCGACAGAATCGCCAGTGTCACGATCGCAGTAAGCGAGGCGGTTGTCGGCGTGAACGTCCACACGCCCGGCAACAGCCCGAGCGGGGCCAGCAACGCCATCGACACGAACATCACGGCGGCGACGTTGCCCATCGCCGAACCGCCGGTCAGCCCGCGATTGACCACCACGTTCGCGCCGTAGCAGACCCCCGCCGCCAATATCGCCAGTTGATGCCAGGTGTTGGCGCCGAGCCGCGACAGCGTGTCGACGCCCATCAGCACGACGATGCCGATCACGCCGATCACGATCCCCGCAACCTTGTGACGGTTCAGCTTCTCATCCGCCGTGAAGAAATGCGCCAGCACCGCGGCAGCGAGCGGGCTCGGCGCCATCAGAATCGCGGCCAATGCGCTGTCGACCTTCTCCTCGCCCCACGCGATCAGCAGGAACGGCAGTGTGTTGCCGAAGAACGCCGACAGCGCCACGAACCACCACGTTCGCCCCCAGGCGGGCAGGCGCTGCCCCAGCCAGATCAACAGGCCGATCATCAGCACGACCGTGACGACCATCCGTATGAGGGTCATGGGAACGGCGGGCACGCTGGACACCGCGATCTTGATGAACGTGAAGCTCGCCCCCCAGATCAGGCCGAGCAGCACGAGCAGGCCGTAGTCAGCGAGGCCTGGCGGCGAGGAAGTGCGCTGCATCGGGGTTCCGGGTCGGGGGCGGGGGCGGGGGGCGGGAGATCGGGCGCACGCAACCTATGCCAAGCCGGCTGCCGCTGGCCACCGCAATCGCTGCATGGGCGACAACCGAGGGCCTGCGAAGATGAACGGCGGCTGCACGCACCATTCCCAGGCCGTTCATCCGGCCGCGGCTATAACTCCCCTCAAGAACGCCGGAGAAACCTTCGGAACGGGCGAGACCCCGGAACAGTGTCTCGAACAAGGGCCGAGGGGGCCTGCTTCCATGAACATGATCAAGAAGATCGTCACCGGCGCCGTAATTGCCGCAAGCTCGTTCGCTTCGCTCGCTACCGTCGCCCAGGCCGGCGAATTCGGTCACCGCGGCCCCGGTTATGGCAATGGCCACGGCCCGCGTCACGGCTATCACCGCCCCGCCCCGGTTCAGCACTACGGCTACCACCAGCCCCAGCGTGACCGCAGAGGCGACCGGATCGCCACCGGTGTTGCCATCGGTGTCGGCGCCCTGATCCTCGGCTCCATTCTGGCCAACCAGAACCGCCGCGGCCACTACGACGGCTACTAAACCCCGACTGCCGCCGTGCCGCGAGACCGGTCCCGAGCCACCACGGGACTGGTCTTTCGCGTTTTATGAGAATCCAAAGAGCTGATGGAGACCCAACATGCTTTCGATCCAGCTTACCGTGAGTCTTGCCGCCGCCCTGCTGCTTGGCCTCCAGGCAAGCGCCGCCCAGGCCCGCGACGCCGCCCAACCGCAGGCAGCCCGCCCGGCGCAATCGCCGCCTGCCGCCCGCGTGATCCCGAACCCATACGCCCCCGCGCCCGCCGCATCCGACCGCGCTGGCGACGCCTACGCCACCGGCTTCGCGATCGGCCTGGGTACGGCGCTGATCAACAAGCAGCATGAGGACGAGCGCAAGCGCCAGCAGGAGCAGGCGGGCGCGCGGCGGTGACGTGCGTAGGTTGGACTGAGGCCGGCTCTTCTGCCGGATGAAGCCCGACAAATCGCTCTGAAATGTCGGGCTTCGCGCAAAGTGCGCTCAGCGCCGACCTACGCCCCCGCCACCAACTTGAACGTCTCCCACTGCGTCGGCGTGGTCGCCAGCACCGTCGGCCAGCCCCCGTCGCGCTCCTGCTGGCCGGGCGAGATGGGCCGCCCTGCGAATGCGAACGTCGCACCATCGGATGCGAACGGGAACGGCGACACCGCGTAGACGCCCGGCGCCTTCGGCCGGATCGTCACGGCGGCGTCTTTGTCGCGGCTCATCGGCACGTGCTCGAACACCTGCTTGGCCCGTGCCCCTGGATGCACGCGATTGAAATACAGCGCCAGCGTGTCGCAGAACTGCAGCTGCTTGTAGTTCTGGAACAGGTGCCGCTCCTCGATCCAGGCAGCGGTTGCCGAGCTCTTGGATAGTTCCGCCTTGAGCGCCTTCTGTCGCTCCAGTTCGCCTGTCAGCATCGCATCGACGATCGGCCGCCCCGCCGGGGGAATGCGGTCGACGAGCACCATGTTCGACAGCCCGTAGCGGCCATTGTAGATGCCCCAGCTATGCATGCTCGACAGCAGCCCGCAGTAGGGGTGATGCCGCGCATTGAAATCGGGCGAGCCCTTGGATGTCGGCGCGATGTGCTCGGCCAGCGTCTCGGTCAAGTTGTAGGGCAATCGGGTCGCCGGATCGGTGACGGGATCGCGATCGAACGCCGCCCAACCCGCGTCGTGATTGGCGATGATGTAGACGACGAGATCGAGCGGCGCGATCGGCTCGAACGCCGCGTTGCCGAACGCGCGTGCGAACTGGCCCGACAGCGCGGTGTGCTCGTGCATCATGACGGCGAGGCGGGGGGAATTGGGGGCGGCGGTTTGGATGATCATGGCGGGGCTCTCCTGCACTACCAGCGTCAAATCAATGCCGCCCACTGGCAGCGATATGATTGTCGTGTACACTTGCTGAAAATGACTCGGTCCGCCCCTCAATGTCCACACTTCCCAACGTCGACACTGCCATCGTCGAGCCTGAGAAAATCAGCGATTATCTGCTATCCGATCCGCATCCCGTTGGAGGTCCAAAAGCGGCATTCTTCAAGAGTTTCGGGTTTAGCATCGACAAACCGGACGAGTTGACGGCAGCGCTCCTCGAACATGCCAAAGCGCATGCGGCCGTCGCTCTCGCCCCCCCACAAGTCATGGCCAGAAGTACGAGATCAGTGGCCCTTTAGCCTGTCCCGATGGTAGACTGCCACACGTGAAGACGGTGTGGACGGTCGATGCAGGCCAGACAATACCACGAATCGTGACGGCCGTTCCCGACTAAGGACGGATCGCAAAAAAGCTGAATCGTGATCTGTGTGCGTGCGACCGTGTGACTCGGCAGCGCGGGATTCCTTGTCCCGGCGAACAGTCGTACGCCGTTGCATGATCGACAGACAAGCCATTCGGCAAAGATGGGAAGCCGT
>CAMDPA010000081.1 GCA_945903565.1 Devosia equisanguinis
GCATCGGCCGGATCGCCGCGCGGGTGTTCGAGCAGCTCGTCACGCACCCGCCGCGGACGATGCGGATGCTGGTCGACGAGACGAGGCGTTGTAGATGGTACGGGTCAGTTCAGAGGACGACCTGAGCCAAGGGGATAGGTATGATCGGCTGGCTGCCCCCGCCGCGGAATCCAGCATTTCTGGATCACCGCGTGATGGTCGACGGACTGGTGGTTAACCGTTCGTTGGCCTGAAGTTTGCAGCGGCTTCGAGGTGTATTTGCGGGTTCAGATGCCGTGTGAGCGGTTCGACCCAATTGATATACGCCCGAAGCGCAGCGGCAGGCGTAGGCGGGATAGTCTGCGTGCTGGAACGGGACGACGCCGATGATGGCGTCGGCTCAGCGTGACGGCGCGTCGCCATGGCATCTGCCGAAGGCCACCGAGAACTATGCTGCCAGGTTTGTCAGGCGTCTTCTCCGACGATATCTCGATCGACCTCGGAACCGCGAACACGCTGGTTCACGTGGCCGGCAAGGGTATCGTGATCGACGAGCCGTCCGTGGTCGCGATTCGCTCCCGCAACGGCACGCGCGAAGTGTTGGCCGTCGGCACCAAGGCCAAGGCCATGCTCGGCCGCACGCCGGAGAGCATAGAGACGATCCGACCGCTGCGTGACGGTGTGATCGCCGATTTCATCGCCACCGAGCAGATGCTGCGCCACTTCATCGGCCGCACCCGCCGCACCTTCGACTTCCGCCGTCCGCGCATCGCCATCTGCGTGCCGGCGGGCGCCACCCCGGTCGAACGTCGCGCGGTGTACGAAACAGCGATCTCCGCCGGCGCGCGCAAGGTCTACCCGGTCGAGGAACCGGTCGCCGCCTCGCTTGGTGCAGGCCTGCCGATCGACGATCCCGCCGGCATGATGGTAGTCGACATAGGCGGCGGCACCACCGATATCGCCGTGCTGTCGCTCGGCGGCGTGGTGCTCGCCCGCTCGTTGCGCTGCGCGGGCAACGCGATGGACGAGGCGATCGTCCGCCATGTTCGCCGCAGCCATCAGCTCCTGATCGGCGAGGGCAACGCCGAGCGCATCAAGATCGAGGCCGGCACCGCGCTCTACAAACCCAACGGCCGCAGCGCTGAAATCCACATCCGCGGCCGCGATCTGAGACTGGGCCGTCCAAAGAGCATCGTGCTCGGCCCGCAGGATATCTCAGAGGCGCTGGAGCCACCGATCGATGAAATGTCGGAGTTCATCATGCGCGCGCTGGAGGATCTGCCTCCGGAAGTTTCCACCGACGTGTGTGAGCGCGGCATAATTCTGACCGGGGGCGGCGCGCTGCTGGACAACCTGGACGTCGAGCTGGAGCGTCGCGTCGGCGTGCGGTTCATGGTGCCGGACATGCCGATGCATTGCGTCGTATCCGGAACCGCTTCGATGCTGCGCGATCTGTCGACGCGCGAGCATCTTCTCATCAAGCCGTGAACGGGAACGGCGAGGCGCCATGAGCTTCAACCGCGAGGAACGATTTGCACGAGGCGGCTTCCAGCCGCTGCCGGCCGGCACGTTCTCGTTGCGGCTGCCGGTGCTGTTCTTCCTGTCGTTCGCCTTGATGGCGCTGAGCCGGCTCGATCACCCCGCGGTCAAGGAGTTGCGCGCGGAGGCCGAAGCAATCATCGCACCCGCGCTCGGCGCAATGATGCTGCCGCTCGATCCGGCGCGCCGCCTCGCTCGCCAGGTGCAATCGAGCTACGACGGTTTCGCCGAGCTCGAACGCCTGAAGAGCGACAACCAGCGCTTGAAGCAGTGGGAGAGCCGGGCACGTGATCTGGAGCGCAAGATCGGCGAGCTCGCCACGCTGACCAAAGCGCTCGAACAGCAGAAAATCGACTATCGCACGGTCCGAGTGGTCGCCACCGCGAGCGGCGCATTCCTGAATTCCGCGCTTCTGGAAGCGGTAACCGAGCACGGCATCAAGATCGGCCAGCCCGTGCTGAGCGCCCAGGGGTTGCTGGGCCGCATCGTAGAGGCTGGCCGTCGGACTTCGCGCGTGCTGCTGCTCACCGACATCAACAGCCGCGTTCCCGTCACATTCGGCCAGGCGCAGACCCGCGCCATACTGGCCGGTGACAACGGTCCCGAGCCGCGCCTGGTCCATCTGCCGCCAGGCGCGACTTTTACCGCTGGAGAAGAGATCCTGACGACCGGCCTTGGCGGCATGTTCCCGCGCGGCTTGCGGATCGGTGTGACGGCGGATTCGCCGCGGGGGCCACGCGCGGTATTGGACGCCGGGCTCGGCGATCTCGAGTACGTCAGTGTGCTGTTTTACGATAATCCGGGTCTCGCGCTGGCGAGCGAGTTGCGCCAGGGCCTGTCCGAGCCCGCCTCCCGCCCGCGCAGTGGCGCTGATCGAGGGGCGCGGCCATGACCATCGTGCAATGGATCGGTCCTGCTTTGGCGATATTGGCGGCGACACTCATCTGTGCCCCGCCCTGGGGCGCGGCGGGTGATCTGAAGCTCGTGCAACCGCTGTTGCCGTATGTGGTCATTCATCTGATGACGGAGCGACGCGGCGAGGTTGTGCCGGACTGGCTGGTTTTCCTGGCCGGCTTCGCCACTGATGTCGCCGGACAGGGGCCGCTGGGATTTTGGGCGCTGATCTACCTGTCGGGCTACACGATGGTTCGCTCCGTCACCGCCGCCCATCCCCTTCGCGCCATGTCCGGAGCGGCATTCTTTGCCGTAACCCTTGCCTGCCTTGTCGTGATGCAATGGTCGGCGGCATCGATCTACTATCTGCGTGGGGTGGAAATCACGCCCTTGATCGTCGCTGCGGCGGTGGCGTTCTTCGTCTACGCCGTTCTCGCCGTATTGATCCCGCGATCGGCCAAGGAGCCTGCCCGCTTCAACGACCGGCTGGAGCGAGGCATTTGACCGCGATGGAGCCGGAGCATCCCAAGAGCGTGCAATTGGACGAGCGGCGCGTGTTCACCCGCCGCGCCGCGCTGCTGGGTCTTGGCCAAACTCTTGTGCTTGGCGCACTGGGCACCCGCCTCTACCAGCTCCAGGTGCTCGATGCCGCCCGCTATGCTCCGCTAGCGGACGACAATCGTTTCAACACGATTCCGCTGGCGCCGGTGCGCGGCCAAATCCTCGACCGGTTCGGTGTAGCGGTCGCAACCAACGAGGAAGGTTTCCGCGTCGCCATGGTGCCGGCGCTGACCGGCGATATGGGCCTCGCGCTCGAGCGGCTATCACAGATCGCGCCGATCCCCGCCGATGAGCGAGCGCGCATTCTGACCCGGGTTAAGCGTCAGCCGCGCAATCTACCGATCATCGTGGCGAGCGATCTGACCTGGGACCAGGTCGCGACCATCAATTTGATGGCGCCGGAGCTTCCAGGCGTCGAAACGGAAACGTTCAACCGGCGGCGCTATCACCATATCGGGAAGCTGGGGCACATCGTCGGCCATGTCGGCGCTGTCGAGCGGTTCGGCATGGGCGACGATCCCGTGCTGCGTATTCCCGGTGTGCGTGTCGGCCGTGCCGGCGTCGAGCGCGGCATGGACAGCCGCTTGCGCGGTGTCAGCGGTGCGGTGCGGCGCGAAGTGGACGCGCGTGGCCGCATCGTCCGCAACGTGCAGCGCACCGAGCCGCAATCGGGCAACGATGTCGCGATGACCATCGACCTGGAGCTGCAGACCTATCTGGTCGATCGTCTCGCGCGCGAACGTCGCGCCGCCGTCGTCGCGCTCGATGTCGTCGGCGGCGAGGTCGTGGCGATGGCGTCGTCGCCGGGCTACGATCCATCGCTCAATGTTCCGCAACCGGCGGCCCAACCAGAGCCGCCCAAGCGGCGGGGCCGTGGCCGCTCGTTGCGAACGGGGCTACGCGCCGCCGAACGTAACCTCAAGGGCGACGCCCTGTTCAACCGTGCAACGATGGGCCTTTATCCGCCCGGTTCGACGTTCAAGATCGTCACGGCGCTCGCCGCGCTCGAAGCCGGCGTGATCGACCTGCGCGAGCGCATCGACTGCCAAGGCAGCTTCACGCTGGCCGACCGCAACTACCGCTGCTGGAACCGCGGCGGTCATGGCCGCTGCGACATGCACCGGGCGATCCGCGAGAGCTGCGACGTGTACTTCTACGAAGTCGCGCGCCGCATGGGCATGGACACGCTCGCCGCCATGGCGCGCCGCATGGGGCTCGGCCAGACCTACGACGCGGGCATCGCACCTCTGTCGCCCGGTTTGATACCGACACCGGCCTGGAAGCGCGGGAAATACGGTCGCGGCTGGCTCGGTGGCGAGACCATCTTGTCCGCGATCGGTCAGGGTTACGTGCTGACCTCGCCGTTGCAGCTCGCAGTGATGACGGCGCGTGCCGCCACAGGCCTGGCCGTGACGCCGACGCTGGTGCGCCCGGAGAACGGCACATCGCGCCCCGCGTTTGCTCGATTGAATATCGCCGACCGTCATTTGCAGGCGTTGCAACGCGCATTGCGTGCGGTCGTCAACGAGGCGGGCGGCACCGGCTCGCGCGCCCATCTTGGCGAAAACGGACCGATGGTGGCCGGCAAGACCGGCACGTCGCAAGTCACGCGCCGCTCCGCCAATCGCTACCAGTCGAGCTTGAAGTGGGAGGACCGCGACCACGCGCTGTTCGTCGGCTACTTCCCGGCCCATGCACCACGCTATGCGGTGGCGGCCGTCGTCGAGCATGCCGGCGGTGGCGGCGCAGTGGCGGCCCCGCTCGCGCGCGAGGTGATGGCGGAGCTGTCGGCGCGCGATCCGCTACGCAAGCCGGCTTACTCGGTCTACTCATCGGCCTCCCCCACCGAGCCGCCGCCCAATCTTCCGAAAGGACGCGCGGGCTAGCAGATGGCGAACTCAAGCGTATTTCACCGGCCGCCGCCGACCGTCATCGAGAAGCTGACCCAACTCAATTGGGCGATGCTCGTCGTGCTGTGCCTGCTGACGGGTGTCGGGCTCGCCGCGCAATATTCCGTTGCCGGTGGCTCATGGTCGCCGTGGGCGGAACGACATGCGCTGCGGTTCCTGATTGGCCTCGGGCTCTTGATCGTGATCGCCGTCGTGCCGCTGTGGGTATGGTTGCGGCTGGCATTCCCGGCGTATGCGCTCGCGCTTGTCGCGCTGGCATTGGTGCCTCTGATCGGCACTGAAGCACTCGGCGCGCGGCGCTGGCTTGCGCTTGGTCCGCTGAGCTTCCAACCATCTGAAATGATGAAGGTGGCGCTCGTGATGGCGCTGGCGAGCTACTTCCATATGTTGCCGGCAGATCGCGTCTCCAACCCGCTCTGGCTGCTCATTCCCGCTGCAATGATCGCGGTGCCGATGGTGCTCGTGATGCGCCAGCCCGACCTCGGCACCGCGCTGATGATGGGCTTGATCGGTGGCGGCATTCTGATGATGGCGGGCGCCCACTTGTTCTACTTCGCGGGTGCGGCGGCGACCGTTCTTGTCGCCGTGCCGCTGGTGCTTCCGCATCTGCACGACTACCAGCGCCGCCGTGTCGAATCGTTCCTCGATCCCTCCACCGATCCGCTTGGTGCGGGGTATCACATCACGCAGTCGAAGATCGCGCTGGGATCGGGCGGCACGTCAGGCAAGGGCTTTCTCGGCGGCACGCAGAGCCAACTCGATTTCCTGCCCGAGAAGCATACCGACTTCATTTTCACGACGATCGGCGAGGAGTGGGGATTCGTCGGTTCGATCGCGGTGCTGCTGCTGTTCGCGCTGCTGGTCGCGGTCCTGATGGGCATGGCGCTGGCAACCGCGAGCCGGTTCGGCCGCCTGCTGATCTCGGGCTCGGCGCTCATCGTGTTCGGCTATGCGGCGATCAATGTCGGCATGGTGAGCGGGGCGGTGCCCGTGGTCGGCGTTCCCTTGCCCTTCATCTCGTACGGCGGCACCTCGATGATGACGCTGCTGTTTGGTCTTGGCCTGTCGATGTGCGCTTATGTTCACCGCGACGATGATATGACCGGGCCGGGGCGGCCGCGATAATTACGCCGACAGATATGGAAGCGCGAGGTACAGCGCACCTGCCGCAAGCGCCAGCCAGATGAGCACGATGACGACAGCCGCGGCACGGCTCGGAGGCAGGCGGCCAGCGGCGCGCGTGCGGGCTTCGAGCATGACCTCGGCCGGGATCAGGCGCACCGCCAGCATCAGCGCGATTGGCAGGAGTATGAGATCGTCGAGGAGACCGAGCACCGGGATGAAATCCGGAATCAGGTCGATCGGCGAGACGGCATAGGCGACGATTGCGAACACCAGCAGCCGCGCGGCCGACGGCGTACGTGGATCGCGCGCGGCAATGGCGATAGCTACGATTTCTTGCTTGAGCACCTTGACGCGTGCGTGCCAGCCCGCGAGCACCTGCTAAGCCTTGCCGCCGCCGGAGATGCGCTCCATCAGGCGGAGCTTGCGCTTGACCGAGTCGGCACCGTTTGGTTGGCCCGCGGTGTCATCGGCCGCCGCCATATCGAGCGGGGGGCCTTCAGCTACGGTCTGGGGCGCCGCTGCCGTGGATGCGTCGGTGTGAGCTGCGCCGTCACCTGATGCAGGCATTGGCGGGCCATTCGTCAGGGCCTTGATGTATTCCCCGATCTTGCCGCCAACACCGTTGGTGCCGGCCTGAGTGGCCGCGCTATCGGCGGCTACCGAGGGCCTGGCATGGCTGATGCGGTCGGCGAGGCCCCGACGGGGAGCGGCGTCGCGCGTGCGGCGGCCGTCGACCGAAGTTGGCACGACGCCCGAGCCGAGCCGGCGCATCTCTTCCCTGTAGTGCGCGGCCTGACGGGCCAGCCGCTCGTTGCTGGCGGCGAGTTCGGCGCGGAGGCGCTGAATCGTTTCGTTTTGTTGGGTCGCCTGCGCCTGAAGCGCATTAATGCGGGCTTTCGAGGCAAGCCGGCTGCCTTGGATGCCCCCGATGTGGCTACCTGCCTCGGACGTACCCTCGTAAGTGGCCAGCGCCGCGTTGAGGCGGGCCGCCTCAGCGGCTTGCTCGTCGATCTTGGCGTTGAGCGCCTTGGCCTGTGCCTCTGCGGCGGCACGGTCGTAGCTCCCGCCTTGAGCCGCATCGCGCGCGGAACGCAGAGCAAGCTCGGCCTCCGACAACTCGCGCTTCAGCCGCTCGACATCACCGCCGGGGGATGGGGCATCCCCGCCTTCGGCTTGGCTTTGCATGCGCACGATAAGTTGGGCCTGCTCGCGCGTCTTGGCGCGCAACGCTTCGATCTCGGAGCGCACCGCGATCTCGCCTTCGAACTTCGGATCGCCGAAGCTTTCGCGTGTCTGCGGCGCACGCGACGACTGCGATGCGGTGATCCGCTCGATCTCGCCGCGCTGCTGCGCGTTCATCTGCATCGCATCATCGAGCGCGCGGACGTTACGCGTGGTTTCCAGTTTCAACGTGGTCATTTCCTGGTCGCGCTCCAGGATCAGCGCACGCGCGCTTTCGAGCTGCTGCTCCAGCCGTGGCAGGCGATCGGTGACCGTATGCTCGAGCACCCGGCGCGCATTGACGTGTTCTTCGAGGGCGGCCGCAACCTTTTCATGCTCGTCGCGCAGTTCCGTGATGCTGGCGTCGCGGCGATTCATCTCGATGCGCTGGCGGGCGGCGAACAGCTTGTACTGCTCGCCCTGCGCTTCAAGCTTGTGCACGCGGATCGCGTACTGCGCGCGCAACTTGTCCTTGTCGGCGCGGATCTCGGCCTCGGTCAGGGGGATCGAGCCGCGGATCTGGTCGGAGGTCAGCCGCTGAATGCGACGGCGATAGGACGGCAGCACGCCGATCACGATGAGCGAGGCCAGTAGGATACCCAGCGCCACAAGCATCAGTGATTGAAGCGTGAACAAGGTGGCGGGTCCTGCGGTCTATTCGACGTCAGCCGTTGCGGTTGGGCCAGCGCGACGGGCCGATCCTTATCATGCAGACGACCCTCAGAAAGGATTCCAGGTCGGCTGCCGCGTGTAGTTCAAATAGCCGACGTTTGCCCCCAACCGCAATCCAACTCCCGACCTTATCACCGCCAGTGTGACATGTTCGTGCTTTTGGAACTGAACGCCGACGCCGCCAATGATATACGCCGCCCCTTGAACACCGCCGAAGCGGGTGTAGATGTCGGCGGGATCGCGAATGTTATAGACGAGCACCATGGTCTTTGAGCCCTCGCCGCCGAAGTCATAGCCGAGCGACGGGCCCTGCCAATAGACGCGGTGGTTGCCGGCATCCTTGGTATAAAGTGTGCCCTCGCCGTATCTCAGGCCCGCGAGGAACGCGCCGCCGGCATCCTCGCCGAGGATGTAGCCGTTGGGTCGGCCCTGGCTCTTGAAGACCTGCTCGACGGCGTTGGCGAGGCCCTGGCTGATCGAGCCGAAGAAGCGGTGGCCGGTGTCGACCACCTCGTTCTGCGAATAGGTGCCGCCACCGCGACGCGGCGGTTCGCCGTAGCCTTGGCGGCCTTCATCGGGATAGCCCTGGCCATATCCCTGGCCACGGCTTGGCGGCGGGGCGTCATATTCTGGCGGTGGCGAGTAGGGCTGGCCATATCCGCCCGATTGGCCCGCGCCGTATTGGCCGGCAGGCGGCTCGTTGCCCCAACCGCCCTGGCGCTGGCCATTCGGTGGCGAATAGGCATCGTTTGCACGCTGCGGCGGCGGACCGGCGTCGCGATATGGCGGGGGCTGGCTACTGGAACCGTAAGGCGGGGCACCGTATGCCGGAGGGCCGCCATACGCCGGCGGACCGTTGCCGGGCGCGCCATAAGCGGGCGCATCATAACCGCGATCCGGCGGGGCGCCGTAGGGCTGAGCGCTGTCGTAGGGGCGCTGATCCGGAGCGGGCTCGCGGCCGAAACCGCCGGGAGGGCCGTCATTGCCCTGCGGGGCACGGTACGAATCATCTCGACGCGGTGCGCGGCTGGTGGGCGCAGAGCGGCGCGGCTCGCCGTAGGTGTCGGTCTGGTCGTAAAATGGCCGGTCCTGAGCGCTTGGCGTCGCGGCGATGCCGGCGCTGAGGCCCAGCGCGGCGATGCCGGCGCTGAGGCCCAGCGCGGCGAGGACTGCTAGCGCGGCGCGTGATCGGTTCGAATAGGTGGACATATGGCGGGCTCGCCTCATGGTGCGCACGACACGGTTCTCCGCATCGAAGCAGCGGCAACTTTGCAAGAACATCTCTGTAAAGTGTTACCAAAGTGTGGCCGTGTGTCCCTGTGGACAACTCATCTGCCCACCACGTTCGAACCCAATCGTTCCAAACTCTGGGTCAGCGTTGGAGCCCGTTACCGGGGAATCGTGCCGGCCCGGCCCCACGCGATGAACGACGGGTTGAGGAACGGATCGAGCGCGCCGATCCTGGATTTATCAAGGTAAGTCAAAGGTGTGCCGTCGAGCCGGGTGACCGTGCCGCCCGCCGCCGCCAGGATCGCGTGGCCGGCTGCGATATCCCAGGCGCTGGTCGGGCCGAGGCGAGGATAGAAGTCCGCCTCGCCCGCCGCGATGATACCGAACTTGAGGGAGGAACCGAGGTGATCCTGCCGCGCGACGCGAAACTTGCTGAGAAACGCGTCGGTTTCCGCCGAGCGGTGCGAGCGGCTCGAGAGCACGCGCATTCCCTCGGGTCCAGGCGCGACCGTGGCGATGTCGTGGAACTGTGGCGTCCGCGACATCGCGAGGCTCTCCGGGGCGACCTGTGCCGCCGCGGCACGGCGGGGGCCAAGCGTCGCGAACAACCGGCCGCTGGCTGGGGCCAGCAGGATGCCAAATACGGGAAAGCCATGCTCGACCAGCGCCACGTTGACAGTGAAGTCGTCGCCGCCTTTGATGTATTCGCGGGTGCCGTCGAGCGCATCGACCAGGAACGCGGCGGCGTCAAACGACGGGATACGGCCCGCGCTGACGGCCTCTTCGGCGATGACGGGCACGCCCGGCGCGACCTGGGCGAGCGCATCGAGCACGATCTGCTCGGCCTCGCGATCGGCCCGGCTGACCGGCGACCCATCCCGCTTGGTCTCGGCCGTGACGCCTTGTGCGCGATGGTCCAGCAGGCATGCGCCTGCCTTCAGCACGGCCGGCATCAGCGCATGGGCAAGCGCGGCATGATCGATGTTCGGCATCGTCGGATAAGGCCTTGAAACTGGGATTGGCGACGGGCCATCCTGGCATGGCACAGGCTTCAACACCAAGCTGCGCGATTATTCTGCAACAAGATCAACGGAATAATCGCCAAGGGTCGCGGTAGGCTTTGCATCTTTTCGCGACGCAGTTAACAACGACTACACACTATTCTGATACCGCCTCGATTCGAGGTCGGCGTGGGCGCGAAAGTTCCAGGCGTTGCGACTACCGCAGACGACCACATCCATCCCTGGGAGCAGCCATGACCACGACTCAACACGTAGCGCCGTCCGATCTCGAGCTTGCCGCGCTGATCTCCAGCAAGATCTGCCACGACGTGATCGGCCCTGTCGGCGCCATCTATAACGGCCTGGAAATCCTCGACGAGGACGACAACCAGGAAGCCAAGACCTACGCGCTCGACGTGATCCGCAACGTGACGGAGACGGCGTCGGCCAAGCTGCAGTTCGCGCGCTTCGCGTTCGGCGCTGCCGGTTCCGCCGGCTCGACCATCGACCTCATCACGGCCGAGCAGATCAGCCGCGGGTATGTCGGCACCGGCAAGCATAAGCTGGTCTGGTCAAGCCCGATGGGCCACATGCTGAAGGACCGGGCCAAGCTGCTGCTCAACATGGTGTCGAGCGCGATCACGGCGCTGCCGCGCGGGGGCGAGATCTCGGTCGTCGTATCGGGCGCGCTGGAGGCGCCGACGTTCAAGATCACCTGCAAGGGCGAGCGGGCGCGGCCGCCACAGCACCTGGGCGAGTTCCTGGCTGGCGGCGGCGGCATGCCGGCGCTCGATGCGATGACGATCCAGGCGTATTACACCTGCCGGTTGGCCGGGCTCGCTAAGATGCGACTGGTGATCGAGCAGGCGGGCGCGGATGTCGTGCTGGCGGCGTATCAGGTTGGTTGAGCGGCTGCGGCATCCGGCAGGCCGGACGACAAGGTTGCGTCCCGCCTCCCGGTGCCCATAACCGCTCTTGAATTACCGCGCAGCGATGGTCATGTTGCACCGCAGCATGAGGTGACATCGAACGCAGGTGACCAATGGGCGGCTTCCTCAAGAGTCTGGGCAGAGTTTCCGAGCTGCGCCGCAAGTTCGAGGCGCTGATCGCTGCGGCTCGCAGTCGGGTGCCCGGCGCCAGAGCGGGTATCCCGGAGG
Organism: Devosia equisanguinis; assembly: GCA_945903565.1. Lineage (GTDB taxonomy): Bacteria > Pseudomonadota > Alphaproteobacteria > Rhizobiales > Hyphomicrobiaceae > CAMDPA01. Next base: position 11,290 of record CAMDPA010000081.1, read on the forward strand.
TTCCGTCGCGGTTGCGCGAAGTGAAGGCGTTCGGGTCCAATCCCGGCGGATTGCGTCAGTTCGATTATGCGCCCGAGCGCATGGCGACCGCGCCGCCGTTGGTCGTCGTCTTGCACGGCTGCGGCCAGAGCGCCGGGGAATTCGACCGCGGCACTGGCTGGACGCGACTTGCCGACGACCACGGTTTCGTCGTCGTGTTTCCGCAGCAGCAGCCGTCGAACAATCCCAAGAACTGTTTCTCGTGGTTCGTTCCCGGCGACATCAAACGCGACCAGGGCGAGGCGCACTCGATTCATCAGATGGTCGAACACGCCATCGCAACATATGGGGCCGACCGCGGCAGGGTATTCGTCACGGGCCTATCGGCCGGCGGCGCCATGGCATCGGTGATGCTGGCGACGTATCCGGACGTGTATGCGGGGGGCGCGATCATCGCCGGCCTTCCGTACGGTTGTGCCGGGTCGGTTCAGGAAGCGTTGGAGGCGATGTTCTCGGAACAGATCACTGCCGCGCATGACCTGGGCAATCGAGTGCGCGCGGCTTCCGGTCATCGTGGCCCTTGGCCGAGGATCTCGGTCTGGCACGGCAGCGCCGACCCCATCGTGAAGCCTTCCAATGCCGAGCAAATCATTCGGCAGTGGGCCAACCTGCATGGGCTTGCGGGCGGTGCAACGCGCACTGAAAAGATCGGCGGCCACACGCGCCGCGAATGGACCGACGCGGACGGCACCACGGTGATCGAAGCGTTTTCCATTGCCGGTATGGCGCACGGCGTGCCGATTGATGCGTCGCTGCAGGCGCAAGGCTACGGCGCGACTGGCCCGTTCTTCCTCGATGCCGGTTTGTCCTCGACCCATCACATCGCGCGTTCATGGGGATTGCTCGAAGGCCGCACGGCGACGCAAGTAGCCGAAGCCGATTTGGCGAGCCTGCCGGAGCGACTTCGTGCTGATGAGCGTGCCTTGGACGTTGCCGCCAAGGATAGCGGCGATTCGAGCGAGACGGCGGAGCCCGCACGTCCGGATGCCAAAAAACACGCGCGGCCATCGCTGGATCCAAACGCTGTCATCGCCTCGGCGTTCAAGGCTGCCGGGCTGCCTGTTCCGGAGCTTCCCAAGGGATCGCCCGGGACATCGCCAAAGGTCACTCCGGGCCCGATCATCGAAGCGGCGCTGAAGGCTGCGGGGGTTAAACCGTGAGTGGCGCACCCCAGAAGGCGGGCTGCGCCAAGCGCTTGCCCGCCCTACTTGGGCGGCGCGTAGTCCTCGCGTGGCGTATTGGCGAGCTTGATCAGCGCCTCGGCTGATTTGCGGTCGTCGCGAACGAAGGTTGCGAAGTCCTCGGGCGTGGTCGGTGCTGATATCACGGCCTGCTTTTCCAGGAACGCCGCGAACTTCGGTTCGACGAGCAGCTTCGTGAACTCGGTGTTGAGCCGGTCGACGACCGGTCGTGGCGTGCCGCGCGGTACGGCTAGGCCCCACCATCCCCGCCCCTTGTAGTCGCCGAGCCCAGCCTCCGCGAACGTCGGCACGCTGGGGGCCTGCGCCGAACGGTTGGGGGCCATCACGCCGATCAGCTTGATCTTGCCGCTGTCGAGCAGGGGCAGGAAATTGCCGATGCCCATCTTGCCGGCCTGAATGTCGCCGGCGACCAGCGCCTGGGCCACGGGACCACCGCCACGGAACGGCACCGACGCAATCGAGGTGCCCCATTGGTTGTTCGCCCACTTGAGGAACAGCTCCGGATACGATCCGCGGCCCAGGGTGCCGAAATTGAATCCTGCGGGCTTTGCCAGTGCCGCAGCCTTCAGCTCGGCCACCGAATTGACGCCGGAGGCTGACGATACCGCGAGGCCTTCGATCAGGAAGAACAGGCGCGTGACCAGTTCGAAGTCCTTGTCGGCATCGTAAGGCAGCTTGTTGAACAGCAGCGGGTTGAACGACAGCGTCGAGTGATAGATCACGCAGATCGTGTGGCCGTCGGGCGCCGCACCTGCGCAGGCCTGGCCGGCGATAATGCCGCTCGCGCCACCCATGTTCTCGATCACAAGCGGCTGACCGAAGCGCGGTGCCAGCTCGTTGCCTGCCGCCCGCATGATCACGTCCGTGACGCTGCCGGCAGCGATCGAGACGATCATCTTGATAGGTTTGGAGGGGTAGGTCTGGGCGGTGGCAGGGGTGGCAAGCGCCACACCGAGCGCGACTGAGCCGAGTGCATGCGTCAGGCGATTGAACCGCGACATCCGCTTCCTCCCGATTTTGATTCGTTATCTTCCGGCTGAAGCCCGGCTAATCCCTCACGACTTCGCCGATCATGCCAGTGTCATGGCTGGTGAAGAACATGCGGCCGCTCGACATCACGGCGATGCAGCGTGCGCCGCTGTCGGGCGTGGGGATCGGATATTCGCCGATCATGCGCCCATCGCTCGACATGCGGCCGATCTTGTTGGCAAAGTTCTCGGTGAACCAGAGGTCGCCATCGGGGCCGACGGTTACGCCACGCAGCGAGGCATCGGGCGTGGTCGCGGGATGCTCGGTGATTCGGCCGGAGGGATCGAGGCGGCCGAGGCCGTTGGCGCTGGTTTGCACGAACCAGATGCTGCCGTCGGGATGCGTGACCATGGCGCGCGGCTGACTGCCTTTGGTGGGGATCGCGAATTCGCTGACCTTGCCATCGACCGTGATGCGGCCGACATGATCGCCGGCCGCCTGGCTGAACCACAATGAGCCGTCGTGCACCACGATCGACAAAGGTTTGCAGCCGGGACGGATACCCTCGGCGAACTCGGTTACCTCGCCGTTCGGCGTGATGCGGCCGATGCGGCTCGTTTCGGTCATCGAGAACCACACGTTACCGTCCGGCCCGAGCATCATGCCATCGGGGCCGGAGCCGGGCGTGGGCAGCGGGAACTCGGACACCGTGCCGCCGGGTGTGATGCGGCCGATCTGGTTTGCTGCCTTCTCGGCGAACCACAACGCCCCGTCCGCCCCTGGAATAATGCCGATCGGCATGGCGTTGGCGGCCGGCAACGCGAACTCGGTGAAGCTGTCGTCGCGGACGTTGAGACGACCGATCTTGGACGCGCCGCTTTCGCAGAACCACAGGTTCCCGTCGGGTCCTTCGACGCAGATGTAAGGCTTGGCGCCGGGGCTTGGAATCCGATGCTCGCGAAAGCGGATCATGTTCGGCCCCGATTTTCGATGCGTCGCGCCCGTCGCCAGCGCGGGAGGTACGAAGGAAGAGCGTAGGATTGGCCGAGGTGAGTGTCAAACGACGGGCCGGTTGAGCTGCGTATATTTCAGGCACTCCAAACACTTTTGACTTATCGGTCCGCGCCCGCCTTGAACCTCGGGATGTTTCGGGCTACTCCCACGCCGAACCTTTACCCGACCCCGCACCCGACCTTCATGCTGGCCGACCTTGGCCGGCGATTGAACGCAGCTAAGGAGAACGACTATGGCCCGTAACAAGATCGCGCTGATCGGCGCTGGCATGATCGGCGGAACGCTGGCGCACCTGATCGGCCTGAAGGAATTGGGCGACGTCGTGCTGTTCGACATCATGGACGGCACGCCGCAAGGCAAGGCGCTCGATCTCGCGCAAGGCGGTGCCGTCGAGGGCTTCGACTGCAACCTGAAGGGCACCAACGCCTACGCCGACATCGAGGGCGCGAACGTCTGCATCGTCACCGCCGGCGTGCCGCGCAAGGCGGGCATGAGCCGCGACGACTTGCTGAGCATCAACCTCAAGGTCATGGAGCAGGTTGGCGCCGGCATCAAGAAATATGCGCCCAACACGCTGGTGATCTGCATCACCAACCCGCTCGACGCGATGGTCTGGGCGCTGCAGAAATTCTGCGGCCTGCCGCGCAACATGGTGATCGGCATGGCCGGCGTGCTCGACACGGGCCGCTTCCGCATGTTCCTGGCCGACGAGCTGAAGGTATCGGTCGAGGACGTCACGGCATTCGTTCTCGGTGGCCATGGCGACGACATGGTGCCACTGCCGCGCTATTCGACGGTCGCGGGCATTCCGCTGACCGATGTCGTGAAGATGCGCTGGATGAGCCAGGAAAAGCTCGATCAGATTATCGACCGCACGCGCAAGGGCGGCGGCGAGATCGTGTCGCTGCTCAAGACCGGCTCGGCGTTCTATGCGCCCGCGTCCGCTGCCGTGCAGATGGCCGAGAGCTTCCTCAAGGACAAGAAGCGCATCCTGCCGACCGCCGCCTATCTGTCGGGCGAGTACGGCGTGAAGGGCCTCTATGTCGGCGTGCCCGTTATCATCGGCGCGGGCGGTGCGGAGCGCATCATCGAAATCGACCTGAACAGCCAGGAGCGCGGCATGTTCTTGAAGTCGGTCGAGTCGGTGAAGGGCCTGGTCGAGGCCAGCATCAAGATCGCGCCGCAGTTGGGGGCGTGATCGTTGCGGTG
>CAMDPA010000082.1 GCA_945903565.1 Devosia equisanguinis
TCTCGCATCGAAGCGAGATCGGGCAGCCGGCCGGCATCGAGTTCCGCCGTGATCGCATCAGCGAGTTCCGCCTCGCAGGCCCGGTCGTGGGCAAGCGCGAGCAGTCCAACCATCGTGCGGCAGGCCGGTTTTTCTCCTGTGCCGGCAATAAAGGGGCAAGCACGGAGCCCTCGCATTCATCGCGGGGGCTCTTTTCTATATTAGCGATTAGCCGTACGGCTCGATCGCCATCGAGACGTTTTTTAAATCATCGATTCACATCGAGCTCGTACAGCATAGCGACCAGCCGAGCTCCAGACGCAGTATCTAACCCACCTCTATCGAGCATATGCTCGGCTGCCTCGCGCCATTCCCGTAATACCTCGACATCGCCATCCGCCACGGCCTGTCGGATACGCTCGAAACGGGCGCGGACGTGCGCCACAAACGACGCACCTTAGCCGTTGAGAACCTTCCGGCCATTCAGAACCTCCGGGCCTCCGCTAAAATGCTCTTCGCGCCGCACGGCGATCCACTGCCTTTCAAGTTCTTGGCGCTCGCCTAGCTCGCAGTTCGCCAACACGACCACAGTTACCGTTATGCCCTCGTCGTGGGCGTGTCGGAGCGCGTGGTGGATCGGGCGATAATCTTTGCTGGGGTCGCCGTGCCAATCAAGACCTTGAAGCATCCGTCGCACATTGTTCGGGTAATCACTGATCCGGCTTCGTAGCTTCGCCGCCTTCCCAACGTAGACACCGACGCCTTCGATCCGCCACTCGTAGATGCCCGGTTTCTCGAGATCGAACTTTTCATTCTCGCGGCTGTACCAGTTCGGCCTCATCGTCCACCTGCTTATGACCAGCCCCCACGGAGTGTTCCGGGCGTAATGTTAGTTTAGAGTTGGTCTTGGCGCCAGACCGAGCGTGGCCGTTGTAGGGGTCACTACACGAAAGTGATCTGAGTGTACGACATCTCGGAAAAAGCATGAACACTCGGGCGTGACAGCGCCCCGCATTTCCGCTCTTCCCCCGAGGGCTGCTGCGTCATATCCTGGCTGGTGAGCACGCTTATGACCCAAAGCGCCACAAGACGCATGCGGAGCTGGCCCGGTCTGTTATCGTCCGCTTCTGATCACTGCGACCGCTGGGCAGACGGAGACTGCGGGCCAACGTAACCGCAGATGAGTGTACATAGCCGGTCGCGCACTATTGGGGGATCGCTGCGCGCGCAGCTCACCCGGGGCCAGCCCTGCGATGCACTGCGACGGTCGCGTCGGCGATGGCGTGCATGAGCCCGATCTCGCCAAGCGGGCGCCCGCCGAGCAGCTCGCGCCCGACGGTGGCGAACACCTGCCAGTCCGCGCCTTTGCCCTGATGCCGCAGCACCAAGGCGCTCCAAGCGAGCAATTGCGCCCAGGTGCTGCGGCGCGATTCGAGCGGCCCAGCGAGCAGTGCTGCTGTCTTCTTCGAGGTGCTGCCTCGCTTGGCCAGCAGCCGCCTGACCTCCTCGCTGTCCTCGAACCAGCTTTCCAGCATCGGGTGCCGCTTGGGCCAGCGCGCGCTCTCCGCCAGAACGGCGGCGATGCTCGCCGGCGCCAATTGCTCAGGGGAAACATCCGCGATCAGCATTTCGAGCAGCCGCTCGGTCGGCATCGCCTCGGGGTTGAGGTCGCTGAGGCCGATGGCCTCGGCGAATTCGAGTAGGCCGAAGGGTGGCATCGTCGCCGTTGCCACGTTCATGGCCAGCAGGCTGCGAGCGGCCATCGCGGCGTAATCGAGCGTAGTCGGCGTCAGAAAGGCCTCGACCGCGAAGCGCTGCTCGATATCGGCCAGCTCCGCCTTGGTGAGGCCCCGCTTGACCCAGGCATCGCGCACCCCGGCGCCGAGTTTGCCGAGCATCGCGGCAACGGCGTGCGTGCGGTGCTCGGGCAGAATAACGAGCAAGCTGTGTGCGCCCGAGCCATCGATGCCGGTGGCGAGCACGCGACCAGTCGCAGCCTTAGGCCAGCTTGCGCACGCGACACCAGCCTGGCGGCAGGCCTTGATTGCGCGGTCCAGTGCCGGGCGCTGCTCGGCAGGCAACCAGTTACGCAGGCCGATCATGCGTCGCAGCATGGTCGGGCTGACGTGACCGTGCGGGGCGGCCTCCTCGATGAGCTCAGCTGTCGCAAACCTCAGTGCCGACCATTCGCTGCACAGAAAACCAATGCTGGCCTCGCGCAAGGCGGGCTCGGTTTCCGCGAACGTGGCCGCAATGAACGGCACCCGCATGGCCTCGGGCATCGCCGTGACTGTCTCATCGAGGAAGCCATGGATCGCAAAGGCATCGCCCTCGAGTTCCTCCACCATTGCCGCGAGATGATTGCCCCAGGCGCCCGGCTCGACCTTGGCGCGCGCGTCGGTGTCGGCTTCCATCATGCGCTGCATCAGGTCGCGCAGCTCATCTCCCATGTCGAGCTTGGCCGCCGCGAACAGGTGCAGCACGAGCAGCAAGGTTGGCGGGCTGACATGACCGCTGGCACCGGCCGTTGATAATGCCCGGCGCAGCTCGCCAGCGAGCGCCAGCCCATCGGGGCTTTTGCGGTCGACTGCATAGCGCACCTGCTCGAGCGCGTGGCCCAGCAGAAACCCGCAAGCCGACAAGATGCTCTCGTCGGGACGCTTCTTGCCCCCCTCCTTGATGATCAGCGCCAGCAGGTCGGCTGCCAGGTCGGGCGAATGTCCGATGGCCTCCAACGCCTGCTGCGAGGCGTCGCCCAGCCGTCCCCCGGCGACCTCGGCAGCCACCAGCTTGGCCATCTTCGCGACCGCAGATCGACCTGTCATTATCGTTGTCCCCTGGCTTACTACGACGATTGAAGTCGACACGATTCGGGCGTGGCTGCCACCTTGCCCCGGCGGTTGTCCCCGGGATGCGCTAGCCCACCGTTCGGATCTCGCCTGTTATTCTTGCCGAACCCGAAGTCGAGACGGCACTGAGCATCGAAATCACCTCGCCGAACCAAGTGCCCGGCCAGACCTATCTGCGGATCAAAGGGTTGCCGCTCGCCGCGAAATTGTCCGAAGGTCATGTTGTGACCCCTGGCGTCTGGGCAGTGCCACTCGCGGCGCTGAGCGGGCTTCGTCTGATGGCGCCGCTCGCTGGCTCGGGCCGGACTGAGCTTTCCTTGGCGTTGGTGTCAGTTGACGGTGGCGTGTTGGCCGAGACGCGCTCGTCATTGGTCGTGGCACCTGCCTGGCTACTCGGCACGCAAGCTCAACGGCGTGAGGCGCCGCGTCAGGCACCCGTCATCACGAACGCGGCCGACGCTGGCCCGGTCGTGCTGCCACCTAACGCCGCTGCGGTGGTCCAGCGTCCTGAACCGGCACCCGCTCAGGCAGCGCCGCTTCCCGCCAAGGCCGCTCCGGCGGTATCGCCCCCTCCTCCAGTGGTCACGCCTCCAGCTGTCGTCGCCGCAGTTACGCCTCCCCCAGCGCCAGCGCCCGCGCGCGCTGCGCCACGCGCTGAACCGGTCGCGCCCCCTGCTGCTGCAGTCCCGCCACCGGCAGCTCCCGTTGCCAAGACGCCGCCGGTCCTGAGCGCTGAAGACCGCACCCGGGCCGAGGGCTTGGTACAGCGTGGGGAGTCGTTCTTGGCTCAAGGTAACGTCGCCGCGCCGCGCCAGTTCTTCCGGCGAGCCGCCGACATCGGCCTCCCGTTGGCGGCGCTTCGGCTCGGCAACACGTACGACCCGGCGGAATTGGCCGCCCTGCGGTCGACCGGACTGGATGCCGATCCCAAGGAAGCGCGCCTGTGGTACGAGCGCGCCCGCGATCTCGGCGCCACCGAGGCGACGGCCCGGCTCTCTCGTCTGCAGGGCAAGTAGGCCAATCCAACATTTGCGCCGGTAACATCGTCAGACCTGTGATCCAGGCTCTGTGACGAGTGGCTTAATGTGCCGGCCGTTCCACCGTCCATATCGCCAGGGAGCGCAGGCGTGCTTCTCCGCACAGATGTCGGGGACGGGATCATATCCGGCGGTTCCGCCTGGCCGGCAGCGCGACAGCCGCGAAATCGTCAGCCAGAGCCCGCGCCATGGGCCGTTGCGATCAATCGATTCCAGCGCATACTCCGAGCATGTCGGCAAATGCCTGCAGTGCCAGCCCACAAGTGCTTTGAAGGACAGGCGATAGAGGTGGATTGGCAGCTTCAGCAGCCATGCACCGGCCAAGCTCGCTGGACCGCTCACGCGTAGGGTTCCCCGTTCTTGTGCAGGAACTGGTAGCGGCCGTCGCGCTTCACACCCTTCATGTCGATGTCGGGATATTCGACGTCGTCGTCCTTGGCGCGGGTTCCGATTTCCAGATAGGTCGCGGGCCGGTTGGACTTGTTGACGAGCTGGTGGCCGTCGCGATCACCCGCTGGGAAGCCAACCGCCATCGACGGCCGCAATAGTTTCTCGCCATCCTTCGTGACAAGCGTGATCTCGCCTTCGAGCACGTAGATGAACTCGTCTTCGCTAGCATGCCAGTGCCGGTGCGAAGATTTCGCGCCAGGCTCCAGCGTCGTGAGATTGACGCCGAACTGACTGAGGCCGAGGCGCTCCGTCAACGCCCGCTTTATGCGCCCCTCGAAGCCATCGGCATGTTCAGGCGGATAGATCGTGCCACGCCGCCCGGGCACCCGCATGGGATCATCGATCACCGGCATGGCACTCTCCGTTGGTTCACCTTACGCAGTCGCGGTCGCATGACTTTCGATTTCGGCCAGCGCGCGCTCCACCGCCTCGAACACGAGCAGCGTCGAGGCATGACGGGCCTTGTGGTCCTTGACCGGCTGCAGCACCGCAAGATCGGCCCAGCGCCCGGTGGGGGGCTCGCCGCCTTCCTTCAGCATCCGCCGCATCGCCGTGCCGACCGATCGCAACTCCTCGGGTGTCGAGCCGACGATTTCGCGGCCCATCACGGATGCCGCCGCCTGCCCGAGCAGGCACGCCTTGACGAGCTGCCCGAACTCGACCACGCGCCCCGCTTCCAGCCGCAGATCCACGGCGATCGTCGAGCCGCACAGCTTGGAATGTGCGGACGCGGTCGCCTGCGGCGCAGTCAACCGGACAGCGCGCGGGATCTGCGCCGCCAGATCGATAATGCGTGAGTTGTAGATCTCGCTAAGCGCGGTCATCTGTGCTCCCAATATCGGCGCAGCCTGCGCCCTAACGGATAATGGGGCCGGAAACCTCTTGTGAAAAGGGGGTGCGCCGAACCGGCCCATATCGCCGGCAATCGTGATACGTTACGCGGTATGCAGCCGTGCTATAATTGGCGTCAGGTGGCGCGGACGGGGAGACCCCCGTCGTGCCGGGCACGCAACTCGCATGCCTGACCTTCGACAAATGCGGGAACTGGCCTCTTGAAAAAGCTTTCGCTGACAGACAACGCCCCCGCGCCGCGGGAAATCCCGCGTGCGGCCGCAAACCGGCGCGTTGTGAAACCGACGCGGGCAGAAGCAGAGGCTGCAGTGCGCACGCTCCTCGCGTGGTCGGGCGACGATCCGGATCGCGATGGCCTGCGACTGACCCCGCAGCGCGTGGTCGACGCCTATAGGGACTATTTCAGCGGCTACGAACAGGATGCCGTCGCCCTGCTGATCGATCCCGCCGTAGATGACGTCGCCGGCTACGACGACATCGTGCTGCTGCGCAACATCGAGGTTCTCAGCCACTGCGAGCACCACATCTCTCCGTTCATGGGCCGTGCGACGGACGCCTACATGCCCGGCGAACGGCTGGCGGGCCTGTCGCGGCTTGCGCGCGTGGTGGATATTCTCGCCCGACGGCTTCAAACGCAGGAAGCGCTGACCGCCCAGATCGCCAGCACGCTGGACAAGGGTCTGGCGCCGCGCGGCGTCGCGGTTTTGATCGAGGCCGAGCACCAGTGCATCGCGGCCCGTGGAATCCGCCAGCGCGGCCTGAGCGCTGCAACCACCCGCTTTCTCGGCTCGTTCGCCAGCGACCCGGGATTGCAGGACCGCTTCCTGCGGCTGGCAGCAAATCGCGGCTTATCGCCGTTGATTCCCTGTGTCTGGGAGTGCAGTCGACATGAGCACCTCAACCAGCCTGTGGGCCACAGCGGCCACAAAGGCCGACGTCGAACAGGGGGACCGTCTCGCCCCCCACTTCGACAAGGACGGCCTCATTCCCGCAATCGTCGCCGACCGGGCCACCCGCGAAACCCTGATGTTCGCATGGATGAACGACGAGGCGCTGCATCTCACCCTGACGACCGGCTACGCCCACTTCTGGAGCCGCTCGCGCAGCCGGATCTGGCAAAAGGGTGAGGAGAGCGGCAACCGCCTTGCCGTCCGAACGGCCCGCACCGACTGCGACCAGGACGTGCTGCTGCTCGAGGTCGATGTCGAAGGCAACGGGGTCGCCTGCCACACCGGCGCACGGTCCTGCTTTTATCGGACGCTCGACCTTAGCCCGGGCGCCGTCCGCCCGGTGAGGCTGTCCCGCATCGAATAGTATCGGCATAAATCCACCGGCCCGATGCGGGCTACCCGATTTCGGTAGCGCAGCCTTAATCCAACATCGTTACCATGTAGGCAGATACCATCCGCGTGCGGTTGGGGCCCACGCCCTATCCGGCACCGGCGGGAGTGGGCCATGAACGGCAGAAGCGGCGCGACCAAGATCGGCTTAGCCCTGGGCGGTGGGGCAGCTAGAGGCTGGGCGCACATCGGCGTCTTGCGAACGCTCGCCAAGGCCGGCATCGTCCCCGATATCGTGGTCGGCGCGTCGATCGGCGCCGTCGTTGGCGGTTGTTATCTCGCCGGCCAGGTCGACGAACTCGAGCGCTTCGCACTCAGCCTCAATCGCCGCCGCATCATCGGTTATGTCGACTTCAACCTTGCCGGGACCGGGCTCATCAACGGTGACCGGCTGGGAACACTGCTGGAACGGCACCTGGGTCCACGCCGCATCGAGAGCCTGCCAAAACCCTTCGCCGCGATCGCCACCGAACTGCACTCGGGCAACGAAATCTGGCTGACGCGCGGCAATCTCGTCGAATCCATGCGCGCTTCCTACGCGCTGCCTGGCATTTTCCCGCCTGTTCGCGTACGGGCGCGCTGGTTGTTCGATGGCGCGCTCGTGAACCCCGTCCCGGTCAGCGTATGCCGGGCGCTGGGCGCGCGCTATGTCATCGCGGTCAATCTCAACGCCGACCAGTGCACGCGCGGAACGGTCCTACCCGATATCGGCGACGACAACGAAGATGACCAAGGTAATGCCGGGCCTCACGAGGACGCCGAGAACCCGGAACGCCCAAGTGGTGGAACCGCCGTTTCCTCGCTGTTGCGGAGGCAGTGGTTCGGCAGCACCACCGACACCCGCCCCGGCATTTCACGGGTCGTGACAGACGCTCTCAGCATCGTGCAGGACCGCATTGCCAGGTCCCGGCTTGCCGGAGACCCGCCCGACGCCGTGATCAATCCGCGCCTTTCGGGCATCGGTCCCTTCGAGTTTCATCGTGCGGCCGAGCTGATCGCACATGGCGAAGCCGCTGCGAGCCGCGAGATCGAGGATCTCAGGCAGCAGCTCGAACTGCGGGCACGGCTGGCCCGCGTCCGCGCCGTTGGAGCTTGATGCTCGTCAACCCGTGGCGATGTAGCCTCGCAACGCGCTGGCCTCCATCTCGACCTCGGCGATGTGATGTTTGACCACGTCGCCGATCGACACGATCCCGACCAGTGCTCCGTCATCGATGACAGGCAGATGGCGGAAGCGCCCAGCCGTCATTTTCGACATCAACTCGTCCAGAGTGTCGGCGACATCGCAGGTCTGCACGGCACGCGTCATGCTGCGCGAGACCGGCTCTTGCAGGCAAACCGGACCACGATCCGCGATGGAGCGGATGATATCTCGCTCCGACACAATGCCGGCGAGAGCACCGCCGTCACCCATCACGACGATCGCACCGATTTTCTTTTCTGCGAGCTTGCGGGCAATTTCCTCCAGCGAAGCGTCCGGGCGTGTGGTTACGACCGTACGCCCCTTGCCTTTGAGGATCGCGGCAACGTTCATGCGCATACCTCCGTCCCGCGCAAACAGGCCGCGAATGACACGGCGAGGGCCAAGGTGGGCGCAGATTGCGCCCGCGCGTGACGTGCACTTCGTGGCCAGCCTGCTTGCTGCTCGACGGGCCCTCGACCTTGGGACTTCAAAGAGCCCCAGACGACTATTTCATACCCCCAACCGCAGCGCAAGTGCTGCACCGAAATGTGATCGCCACGATCAAGTTGTAGATCATGCGCGTGACACGGGGCCGTGGCCGCGATCGAACACGGCGAAAGCAGCCAAGCCCGTACAGAAACCGCCCAGATGTGCTTCCCACGCGATTCCAGAGGAGCCATCCGGCGCACCCAAACCGAATGTCGCCAGCATGTTAACCCCGACCCATACGGCGATCGCGGCCAGTGCCGCTCGGCTGGTGAACGTCTGCAGCAACGAGAGGCGAGGCACCGCGGCTGGGTCCTCGCGCAACAGTTCCCGGGTGTAGGCGTCGTCGGCGGAAAACATCAATCGGAACACGGCTGCCATCAGTCCTGAAATCGCACCGGACGCGCCGACCATCGGCACGGCCAACCCTGGATGGATCGCCAGGAACAACAGTGCCCCGCCCGCACCACAGACCGCCGCGAACCCAATGAATGCCAGCGCCGGCATGCGCTTGGAGATCGGGCTCCCCACGGCCATCAGCCAGGCCGAATTCAAGCCGAGGTGGAGCCAATCGCCGTGCAGCAGCGTGTGGGTGATGAAGCTCGCCGGTCCCGCCCATGGCGCACCTGGCAATACTGTCGCCCTGTCGGCGAACCGGGCCGGATTGAACGCCAACGCTCCCAGCACCCAGTCGTCCAGCCGGGCAGGGAGAAACTCCCGGCCAAGATGTACGGCCACGAATAGACCGAGCAAAACAACAATCACGGTTGGCACATTGAAGATCGGCTCATGGACAGGTGACTGCATTCCGGCTTCTCCCTCTTGCACCCCGCATTAACCCCCCGGGGATGGCCCACACAAGGCACCAACGACACGCACCTCTCGAGTGGCACGGAAGCTGCTGATGATCCGGCATACCGACGGCTAAGGGAGTTCCCTGCCCCCGTTCGGCACACCCTGCGGACCAGCGGCAGCGCCCGCCCGTGGGGACAGATGCCTTCAATGCCGAGAGTTGTAATGAGACACCGCACCACTCAGATCATCTACAGCTACTGGAACGAGGCGCGCCAAGGCCGGCTCGCGCCGCGCCGCTTCGACATCGAGCCAGCACGGATCGCGGGAATTCTCGCGGAAACGACCATTCTGGAACAGGCCGACGACGAAACGTATCGTTTCCGATTGGCTGGAACGCGCATCACCGAGCAGTTCGCCACCGAGTTGCGGGGCCGCAACTTCCTCGACCTTTGGTCGGGGGAGGATCGCAACACCCTCAAGCATCGGCTCCAATCGCAACAGCAGACGGGCGGCGTTCTCGTCGTGACATTCGATGCCTTCACCCCGACCGGCCGCAGCGTTGCATTCGAGGGCGTGCTGCTACCCCTTTTCCATACCCGGGATGTCGTCGACCGCTACCTTGGGGCCATCTCTTGTGCCAATCCTCCACTCTGGCTTGGTAGCGAGCCACTCGAGCGCCTCACGATGACAAGCAGCGAGATGGTCTGGCCTGATGGCCGTCCCCACCCCGTCGCCGAGCGCATGGCCAACACACCTGTTCTCGATCCAGCCACTGCGGGAAGCCGTATCGTCCGCATGGAGCGCCGCCAGTTCCGTGTCCTCGATGGAGGTCGCAGCGGCCCCGATCACGCCAAGCGCTGATGTGCTTCACGTCGCTCAGGTTCGACCCCAGAGCATCACTGACCGTCTCAAAATTACTCTGCCGTTTATTCATTCATTAAGCCCTCGAACGCATAATCAAGGCTGTCCTGCATCGGAGCAGCCTGTCCATGACCGGCCACACCTGACGCTATCATTTCCCACGCGTGATGGACGGTCAGGTTTACACATGGATTCTTCGGTAAAGCGACCCGCAGACCGTGCCGGTTTCGGCTCATCTGCCACGGCCATCGATCGCCGCCGGCATCGCCGCGTTGCTGTCACTTTGCTCGGCCGCTTCATGCGCGCCAACAAACAAGAATTCCCCTGCAAGTTGGTCGACGTTTCTGTCGGTGGCGCTGCAATCCACGCCGCGGCCGATGTCGACATGGGGGAGCGTATCGTTGCCACCTTCGACCACATAGGCTGCATCGAGGGGCACGTCGTTCGGTCCTTCTTTGGCGGATTCGCGATCGAGCTGCAGGCGACGCAGTATAAGCGCGACAAGCTCGCCGGTCAGATTGCTTGGTTGATGAACCGCCACGAGCTTGGTGACACCGCGGAGGCGCGCCGCCACGAGCGCATCGCGATCGCCAACAGCAAGCAAGCCACGCTCAAGCTTGATGAGGGCGTCAGCATATCCGTCGACATTATCGACTTCTCAATGTCGGGCGCGTCCATCGCAACGACGGCTCGTCCGCCGATCGGGCAGCACGTTCAGATCGGGAAGCTCAATGGGCGCGTCGTGCGTCACCACGATGAAGGCTTCGGTGTCGAGTTCGTCTCGCTCCAGCCGCAAGAAACGGTCACCGACGAGTTGGTGTGATTGTTGATCAAAGCTGTGTCGTTGTGGGTGGAGCGGCATTATGAGAACCCTGGTCCTACTGGCCGCGGTGCTGGCACAAGGTGTCGTATCGCAGTTGGTCCACGCCGAGCCGAGTAAGGGCTCGCGCGGCTCCGTGCCTTCGGCCTTCATGCGGGTCCACGGCAGTGCCGCGCCGCCATTTGGTTTCGTGCAGTTTTGCGAACGGATGCCGTCCGAATGCGCGGCGCATGGCGTCAATGGCGTTCGCTTTGACGCTGGCCCTGCACGCCTGAGCGAGCTCGATCAGCTCAATCGCCGGATCAACGCCGAAATCGCGCCCGCAACCGATCTCGAGCTTTACGGCGTCGTGGAATACTGGACGCTGCCAACCACGAGCGGCGACTGCGAAGATTATGCTCTGCGGAAGCGTCAGATCCTGATGAACCGGGGCTGGCCCGCCAGCGCGCTACTGATGACCGTTGTTCGCGACGAACAGGGCGATGGTCACGCTGTTCTGACGGTTCGCACGGCGCAAGGCGACTTCATTCTCGACAACAAAGTCTCCGACATCAAGTTGTGGCACCAGACCGGCTACAAGTTCGTGATGCGGCAGTCGTACGTCGACCCACGGCTGTGGATGTCGCTCGCGCCGGACGCGCTCGACCGGGCCGCCACTCCCACGAGCCAGCCCGCGCGTCGCTGAGTTGCTCAGGTCTGATTCAGCGTGAGCCCCGCGACGTAGCGCTTCCAACGCTGCTGATAGCCAGCTGCCGTCTTGCGCATGCGTGCGATGTCCGCATCCGTCAGTTCTCGGGCAACGCGGCCTGGCGATCCCAGGATTAACGAGCGTGGTGGGTAGGTCTTGCCCTCGGGCACCAGCGTACCCGCACCCACCAGGCATTCTTCGCCGATCGTTGCCCCATTCAGCACGATTGCGCCGATGCCGATCAACGAGCCGCGACCGACTGTGCAGCCGTGCACCATCGCCATATGTCCGACAGTGCAATCGATGCCCAGCGTAAGGGGCAGCCCAGGATCGGTGTGGAGTACCGAGCCGTCCTGGATATTGCTGCCCGCGCCAATGCGGATCAGATCGAGATCGCCGCGCACGACAGCCCCGAACCAGATACTGGCATCGTCCCCGATCTCGACATTGCCGATGACGATAGCGTTGGGCGCCACCCAGAAGTTCCCCTCGGACGGCGTACGCGGGGAGACGCCATCCAGCGTATACAGCGCCATCTAATGTGCTCCCCTCAGGCCTCGTCGAGGTCGATGTCGAGGATCGCCATCTGCAGATAGTAGCAGATCTCGCCGTCGTCCTCATCGCGAGTCAGCGTGGCAATCTGTTCGTCGCCGACGAACACTTCCGCCATGTCGGTCTTGCGCGGGGGCATGACCAGACGGAGCGTCGGAGAGTTGAAGCGCTTACGTAGATATTTCAAGAGCTTCGGCAGGTCTTCTTTCATTGCCACGATCCTTCCCGCTGCAGGCTTTGCACATTATCCGAAGGGCTGCGGATGGTTCGCAGTCCCGACCCCACCTGTTAGCATACTCGCAGGCTACGGGAACAACCGACAGCATACCGCGTCTTGGCGGGTCTGCTCCCCCTCAGCACTCGCAGTCGCCGATGAGTTGGTCCATCGAGCGCGCGGGTTCCGGGCAGCCGGCGGGACCGATCGCCTTGGCGGGGACGCCCGCCACCGTGGTATTCGGGGGAACATCGGCCAATACCACGCTGCCGGCGGCGACACGGCTGCATTTGCCGACGGTAATATTGCCGAGGACCTTTGCGCCGGCGCCGATCATCACGCTTTCACCGATTTTTGGATGGCGGTCGCCGCCCTCCTTGCCGGTGCCGCCCAAGGTGACGCTATGCAGGATCGAGCAGTTGTCAGCGATCGATGCGGTCTCGCCCACGACGATGGCCGTGCCGTGATCGAGCATAATGCCGATTCCGATGCGGGCGGCGGGGTGGATATCCACGCCAAAGATGCGCGACGATTGGCTCTGCAAATAGAGCGCGAAGTCCCGCCGCCCGGCGGTGTAGAGCGCGTGGGCGAAACGGTGCGTGACGAGGGCGTGAAAGCCCTTGAAATAGAGCAGCGGCTCCATGAACCGGAGGCACGCGGGATCCCGGTCGCGCACCGCCGCGAGATCGGCGCGAAAGGCCTGGCCGAGCTGAGGCGTCGCGTCCAGCACCTGTTCGAACGTCTTGCTGATCAGGTGCGCATCTACGTCGGCGTGGTTGAGGCGCTGGGCCAGGCGATGGACGACGGCGTCCTCGAGCCGGTCGTGGCTCAGCACGGTCGCGAAAATAAAACCGCCCAGCGCGGCCTCGTTGGCGATTGCCGTTTCGGCTTCTTCGCGTACGCTGGCCCAGATCGGATCGACAGACCTGAATTTCCGGTCCGCCTTGGGGCTCTGGTTGGCCATGTGATCGCTCCTCCGCTTGCGCTGGCCTGCAGGATGGGCAGAGCGAACGCGCGATGCGGCGCTTCAGCTTGAGTTCGCAAGGCCTAGCCTCGGCGCCACCTCGCGTCAACGTGGGAAGCGGTGTCGAGCCCATCAACCCCGGGTGCTACCGGGGGCATCCCAACCAAGCCCAGCGCGAAGGCATATTGTTCTGAAAGACCTGAACCCACTAAAATGGCCGCAACGTCCGGTTCAACTGGTTCGCAACAAAAGAGGTGCCGTTTGACGCCGCTGCGAATATTCTCTCCCGATGCTCACTTATACCAACACTGTGGATAACTACGGATTTGATGCGACGCACAACATTTATTTCTTGATTAATAGCACGAAAACTCCATATTTTAATCGTTACGTGGTTTCGAGCCACGCGAGCCCTCAGAGCTGGGTGACCGGCAAAGGAGGAATCTCATGGAAATGACCCAACGGCTGAACGTCATCATGACGCTTCTATCATTCGGGTTCATTGCCGCAATCGTGTTCGGGATGGTGTAACACACCGGAACGAACCGAAGTGTCGGCGGTTGAAGGATGGCGAGACCGCCCTTCGACCCGACCGGCAAGGAGAAGGCGCGGTGGCTCAGGCTGTCGCGCCTTCTTCTTTTTTCCGTTGGCGCGCTGTTAGCATGTGCGGGCCTCACCGCTTGAGCGCGTAGCCCAGCACTGCACCGACGAGCGGATAGGCCAATAGCGGCACGTTCTTGACGACCCCCGCCACGGCCTTTGTGATATCCGGCAGGAGTGTCAGACCTGCGCCGATGAGCCCGCCGATGAGCGCGTACGTCAACGTGGCCGGCGAAGGCTGGCCGACATCCTTCAGCACCACGGCTCCCAGCATCCCGATCAGCGACGCAAGGATCGCAAAAACGATGGCATAGGCGAAGATGTTGAGCTGCCCGAACGCGGGAAGTTTCTTCACGATCTCCGGTCCCACAACCCAGCATAAGGCGAGCTGCAACAAGAGTAGAACGAGCCGTCCGAGCATGGTGTTGTCCCCCGAGGCGCAATTGTGCTGGAGGGGAAGCTAGCAGTCCGCCGTGCCGCGGTCACGCCGCAGCGCTGGGATGCCGAACACTCAAGCCGCCGCCTCATCAGCCGTTCACCGTCCCTTCATCACCAGGCCCGTTTCCTCGTTGCCAACGAGCGCTTCTCCCATGTTTCCTTCAGGCATCGGCACACCCTCGCCGAGCGTGAAGCTAGGGTCTGCGGCGCTTCTGAGATCGGCCGGAAAGCGGATCTGGCGTTCGATCCGGAAGTTGGACGGCAACAAGTACTCTTCGCTCAGTGGCGTGCCGCCAAGGTTGGTCTCCCCATAGAACGTAGCACCATCCCGGGAACGCCGCACACGCCGGAGGCCTGTCACGGTGAGCGCTCCCTCCTCGATAAGTTGAGCGAGGCCCGCATGCTGCGGCAGTACCCGATACCGTTGCACTGGTAGCGCTGCGACGACCTGCTCGGCGGCGATCTCTATGACCCCTGCCGGCCATGTGTGCTGCATCTCCAGCCAAAGTGTTGCAGCGGCACCGGTCGTCGGTAGCTTTCTGCTTTTCAGAAGGGTGGCGTTCGTACGTCCGACGCCACTCGGCACACCCATCATGGCATGACCGCTCTGATCGAGAGCCCGTTCCGGACGCCGGTCGAGCAAATCTACGAGATCATCGCTGGATATCGGACCGTCGCCGCCGATCCCACCCGGCGAGCAGCCCTGAAACTTGGGAATGGCGACACGGTCCCGCGGCAATCCGGTAACGCCGACGTGAGGCGCGGGCTCGACCTCGCCCTCCGCTACCCCTTTCCCAACGAACATCCGTATCCTCTCGACCGCGCCGGTGAGCTGCCAGATCATAGGGGCACGACTCGACGCCACGATGACCAACGGTTCCGGGCCGGGCTCAATGTCGAGCACCGACACACCAACGACGACGTCGTCGTCACCGACGCTCACTGTGGAAAGCCCTGCCCCCTTGTTCGCGCTGACTCTGATCAGTCGCGCGCCGGCAGCGATCCCAGGCAAGTCCGGATGCGTTGGCTTTGCGCTCAATTCGAGCGGTTGCAGCGCTGCCTGATCGGCAAGCCGGACCAGTTCGGCTTCCTCAGCCTCGCGGTGCGCCCTGAACCGATTGGTCCCCTCAACCTGCCAGGCTCGCGCCTCGGCCTCCGACACCACACCATTGCCGTCCTGGTCGAGACGGGCGAGCAACTGGTCGACTGCCGTTTCGTACTCCGCCAGCGTCACCTGCCCGTCACCATCGGTATCGAGCGACATCGGCGGCAGTTGTTCGGTGTGCCATTTCCCGGCATGGCGCCGCGCCCAACGCAGGGCCTCAGCAAAAGTTATGGTGCAATCCCTGTTCAGGTCGGCAAGCTCCAGGGCCCGCCAGGACAAGCGACGGCGAGTTGGGATCCCACCCAAGGACCAATCGCAGAATAACCGCTACGAGTTCTCCTGTCTACGTGGGCTGATTGTATAGTTCCATTCGGGATGGAAGTCATCGCCGACAAGCTTGACCGCCGCCAACTCGGCTTTGCTGACCTTGATGCCTTTCTCATAGGTTCGCGTGTCGACGG
>CAMDPA010000083.1 GCA_945903565.1 Devosia equisanguinis
CAGCGACAATCACGTGCGACAACAGCGACAATCAAAAACGGCTTGCCTGCGGAACGAATCGAGACGATCTTGATCGTGCTACCGGCCGCCGCATCCCATTCTGATCGCCGCCGCCTGTCTCACCCAGATTGTCGCGCCATATATTGCGGGCCAATCGGGCTCAAGACAGCGATGGAACGCGACTTGGCGGCGATTGGCCAGTCGCCACGCAGTGTCCGCGCCGAGCTGTTCGAGTTGCGGTGAAGAGACGGCCGCCCATTCGATGAATCTGAACTTGCCAGCCGGAGTCCTCCAACATGCGTGCACTCCATCGAGAAAATCATCTGATCGAGCGGGTCGGCTGGCTTCGCGCCGCCGTACTCGGCGCCAACGACGGGCTGATTTCGACGGCAAGCCTCATTGTCGGGGTGGCTGCCGCAACGACGTCGCGTCACCAGATCCTCGTGGCCGGTGTCGCAGGTCTCGTTGCCGGAGCCATGTCGATGGCGGCTGGCGAATATGTCTCCGTCAGCTCTCAGTCGGACACCGAAGAAGCCGATATGGCTCGCGAGAGGAAGGAACTTGCCGAACAGCCAGCGGCCGAACTCGAGGAACTGACCACGATCTACGTCAATCGCGGTATCGATCCTGATCTTGCCCGCAAGGTCGCCGAGCAGATGACGGCCAAGGATGCGTTTGCTGCGCATATGCGCGACGAACTCGGACTTGCAGCGCATATTGTCGCTCAGCCCGTGCAAGCCGCGCTGACCTCAGCTGCAACATTCACCGTAGGCGCGGCGTTTCCGCTCCTCATCTCGATGCTGGCACCTGCGGGCACTATTCCGTGGGCCGTTTCCATTGCCGGCCTTGTTGGACTTGCCGCGCTTGGTGCGATCGGAGCGCGCGCCGGCGGGGCTGGCATCATAAAGCCAACGGTGCGCGTCGTATTCTGGGGAGCGATTGCCATGATCGCAACCGCTCTCATCGGCTCCCTCGTCGGACGGGCGGTGTAAGTGTGACGCGCATGTCCCCAACGCGTTCATAGTCGACTGAGCGGGGCGACAGTTTCAGCTCAACTCCCAGTAAGCAGCCGTCACGAGGTCCGGTGGATACTTCCGGTAAACGACTGCACCGGGTCATTCTCGTTTCTGATCAACATCCTGACGGTCGGAATGCAAAGATTCTGGACGTCACCGGTGTTGGGGAAAATCCAGGCATCAAGTTGCCTGCAGACGTTTGCTCAGCTCATGACGGCTCCGATATGCGCGAGAGATTTCGCGCGCCACGATTGTGCGCTTGCGCTCAAGAAGCCGCCGACGATTTCGACCAGAGGTGCTTGAACTGCGCGGCAACGATGTCCTCGAACGCGAGGGGCTGGGTGATCAGCTTGTTCGCGATTGCAAAATCGTTGAGGCCCTTTACTGCCTCCAGCGTGATCGTAGGGTCGTAGAACGGCGCGTCGCGAGCAATGAGCGTCGGCATGATTTCGACTTCGTCGCCGCCCGGGAAGACCTTGTTGCCAACTACCTTGGCAAGAGAAGGATCATCCCGCAGGGCCTTCTGTGTCGCCATTATCGCCCGCACCGCTGCTGCAGCGACCTCCGGCTCCTTCTTGATGAATGCATCCGTCGTCGTGAGCGCGGCGAAGTTATAGTGACGCGCGCCTTCC
Source organism: Devosia equisanguinis (assembly GCA_945903565.1). Classification (GTDB taxonomy): domain Bacteria; phylum Pseudomonadota; class Alphaproteobacteria; order Rhizobiales; family Hyphomicrobiaceae; genus CAMDPA01. The sequence goes on from CAMDPA010000083.1 coordinate 1,649, forward strand.
GGCCCATCGCCGCGGCGCAGATCCAAGTGCAGCTTTGCGAGACCGGCTTTCTCGGCCAGAGCGTAACGCATGCCGTTGCCCCAGCATCCATCGGCATAGTCTTCCTGAAGGGCCTTCACCCCATCGCGGCAATGCCATTCGGAATCCGTGGGCAGGCTTTCGAGGATCTGGACCTCATCGTGGTCCATATCCATTCCGCCTTGGACCAGCATGTGGCGCAGGGCCGTTCGCGGAAATGCAAACGAGGACGAGATGCGCATGCCCTTGAGACCTTTGATGTCGCCTCGCGCGATATCCAGGTCCTTGCGCACACCCATGAACCAGTACGAATGCTGCGCGAGCGCACACAGAAGCTTGGCGCCCTTCCAGCCGGGGAATGCACGCGTCGCAGCGAACGCGGGACCGCCGAAGAAATGGATACTTCCATCGAGCAGCTTTTCGGGGCCGTGCTTGGCGCCATATTCCGGCACGAACTCGACGTCGACGCCTTCCTTCTTGAACAAGCCGAGAATGACGGCGGCAGTGGCCACGAAATAGGAAGGAGAGTCTACGTCGGCGACCATCAGGCGATACATGAGGGCGATCCTAGAAGTTTCGGTCGATCGGTGGATACCGTGCCGTATTCAGTAGCTTCGGTTACAGTGGCTCGCCACTGGATACCACACTGCCAGCCGTGGCAGCGCTAGATTGTTGCCCAGGTCAGAGACTCGAACGTCCATAGACCTCATCGTGAAGGCTATCGCCGGGCTGTTCCGATGAGGAGCAGAGGTTCCGAAAGTCGCGGCTCGTCTGTCGTCTGCGCCATGAGTATCGCAAACGTGCGGTCGCTCGACCTCCGACAGCGGACACCCGGTCGAACATCCACGGGAGGAATCTCGTTCAGGCATGATCTCCTCAATCGCCGCGGTGGCCAGAGACCGACCGTAGGCGCCCCGACGTGATGGTAGATTCTTTTCGAGTTGAACGAGGCCGAGTACTTCGTAGAAACGCTGAAAGAACGGGATGCCCCTAAGGCGCCTAGAAGGCCCCGCCCCGTGAGACCAATCAGCCAGAGAAATCAAAGATGGGAAACCTCGCGTCACGGAGAGTGGTTCGTGTCCCATCGCGCTTCCGTCAGTCCGGGTGCGAAGATCTCCTCGACGGTACCATGGCGCGGCGCCAGGCCCTGCTCGAACGACCAGCGCAGCATGGCCTCTAGTTCCTTGTGATTGGCAGTTACGCCGTAAGGCCACATATCCGGCCCCATCACCGCGTGTGCTCGCGCGAGATCATCCGAAAGCCAGGGCAACATCGAGTAGAACATCCCTGTGGATTTCATCTCTTCCGCAACGATGCTGCGCGCCGTCAGGCAGGCTTTGAGGATGTTGCCGGCAAGCCAGGGGTGCCGATCTGCGAGTGACTTGCGTACCGCCATCATATGCATGATCGGAAACATGCCGGTCTTGCGGTAGTATGCCTCCTCCACCTCTCTGAAATTCGGGAACAGACGACCCACGCTCGGTGCATTCTGAGCGTAACAGTTCGGCTGGACCGCCGTGATAAGCGCGTCGATTTCTCCCGCCGCCAGCATCCCGGAAAGCGTCTTGTCTGGGGCGATCGTTCGAAGCTCGATGCTCGATGGCAGCGTTATCGGCGTTCGTTCGCCCCGTCCGGGCTTCTGGAGGCCGCCGTTCCGCCAACGAATCTCGGAAGTCTTGACGCCAGACTCGTCGGAGAGGATGCCCCTGATCCAAAGAGCGGCGGTCATCTGATACTCGGGTACGCCTACGATCTTGCCGCGAAGATCCTCCGGCGAGCGAATTCCCCTGTCGGTGCGAATGTAGATGTCTCCGTGCCGGAACACGCGCGATACGAACGCGGGGATGCCGACATAGTGCGAGTCACCGCGCAACGTGGTCAGGATGTGTGAGCTGGCAGACAACTCGGTTACGTCGAAATCCTGAGTACTGTAGACGCGAGGGAACAGCTCCTCCGGCCTGAGCGGAAAGAAATTGGTATCGCACCCCTCGATCGGAACCCGTCCGTTGATGATGGGATTGAGCCGGTCGTATGGGCAGCAGGCGAAGGTAATGTTGAGCTTCGACATCGAACGTTTCCCTTGCGTCCTCGATCGGACGCGAACAATTTTCCGACGGCACCAATTTCTCCTGCCAGCGCCCGCTCACTGAGGGGGAGTCGACAGTCCATCCAGGATCGGTCCCCACGTGCTCTGCTCACCTTGGATGTAGGACAGGGTATCGCGGGGAGACATTGGTCGTGCGTAGCTCCCGAGTGATGCCAGCCGCTTTCGGACCTCGGTCTGGTTCAGTATCGTCGTCAGATCGCCGCTGACTTTTTCGACGATGCTCGTTGGCGTGCCCGTGGGTGCGACAAGGGCGAGCCAGCCAGCGGCGCGGAACCCCGGGACGCTTTCCGCAGCCGTCGGAAGATCGGGAAACTCGACGAGTCGCTTCTCCGATGCGACGGCCATGACGTGCAAGAAGCCGGGTTGCATCGAGCCGAGCAGCGCAGTGCCGCCCTCGATGATCATGTGGATACGTCCGCTGGCGAGGTCGCCGATCGCTTGCGCAGGGCCGCCCGAAGAGTACGGCACCATCAACAGCTTCACGCCGGTCTGTCGTTGCAGCATCTCACCGGTGAGGTGACTCTGCCTGCCGCGTCCGGAAACAGCGTATGAGATCTCGCCGGGTTTTTGTTTGGCGAGAGCCAGAAAATCGGAGAGCGTTTTCACGCCGAGTTGCGGCGCTACCGCCATGAACATAGGCTGTTCGCCAATAACGCTGATCGGGGCAAAGTCGCGCGGTACTTCGATCGGGATTCCCGGTGCGGATCCCTTCACCGTGACGAACGCGGACGATACCGCCATCAGCAGAGTGTATCCGTCGGGGTCGGCACTCGCGGCGACGCGGGCGGCGCGCGATCCGCTTGCGCCGGGCTGGTTGATGACGATCACCTGCTGGCCCCACGACAGACCAAGGAGTTCGCCGACGATGCGCGAGATGACGTCGGGTGCGCTGCCCGGCGAAGAATCGGAGATGACCTTGACCGGGCTCGCCGGGTAAATCTGTGACTGAGCGGCCTGACTGGCACAGACGAGGGCGGCAAAGCTGAACAGTGCGTTCCATTTCCAAAAGCTTTTCATGGCATGGCTCCAGCGGGACGGACATTGGCCTCGCGGCGGGTTGCGCTAGCCGTTCAGGTTTTCGCGCAGCGTACGACCGGTATACTTCTTTTTGGATAGTCCGCGCCGCTGCAGTTCGGGCACGACGAAATCGACGAAGTTCTTGAGGTTGTCGCTCGCCGAGAAGCCCCGTGCCAGGATGAAACCGCCGTTCGCGCCGGTTCCGTAGTGAAGTTCCTCGAGCTTATCGGCGATCTTCTTGGGCGTGCCGGTAGCCGCCAATACGCGGTCCAGCAGATAGCGCTTCGAGAACTCGCGCAGAGTGAGCTTTGGGTCGACCGTCTTCACGATCTCGTCGAAGCTTCCGAGATTACCTTTCTGCGAGGCCACTTCTTCGGCGAAGTCGGCGACGCGCATATCGGGACGCGCCTTCGAGAAGTCGACGTTGAACTGAAACGACATCTCGATCAAGCCGGCGTCAGGCGGAACAGCCTCCAGATATCGGCGCTCGCGCTCGGCGTACTCGGCATCGGACTCCGCCACCTCGACGCGTATCGACCAGAGAATTCCGATATCGCGCGGTGTGCGGCGGGCCTGCGCCAGCGCTGCATCGAGTGCTGCGCGATGGGCTTGCATGCTGGGCAGTGTCCGCCGTGTCGAGAACTGCAGGTCGGCGAATTCGGCGCACAACTTGAGACCGGGCGGCGACAGTCCAGCCTGGATGATCACCGGCCGCCGCTGCGGCGATGGCAATGCCGGCAGGGGGCCGCGGACATTGAAGTACTTCCCGCGGTGATCGATGCGGTGGACCTTCGCCGGGTCCATGAACACGCCCTTCTCGCGATCGAGCACGACGGCATCCGGCTCGACGCTGTCCCACAACTTACAGGCTACGTTGCAGAACTCATCGGCGCGAACATAGCGCTCGTCGTGCTCCATCATCTCGTCGTAGCCATAGTTCGCGGCCTCGTTCTTGTAGGCCGAAGTGACGGCGTTCCAGGCGACCCTGCCTTTGGTGACGTGGTCCAGCGCGTTGAACAGGCGGGCGCAGTGGAAGGGATGGTGGTAAGTGGTCGACAACGTCCATGCGAAGCCGACGCCCTGGGCGGCGCGCGCCATCAGCGGGATCATCGGCGACATGTCGTGACGCGGCCACTTCGCGCCGTGCTCCACGACGGCGTGATAGCTGCCGCCGTAGTCCTCGGGCGTTCCGCCGGTGTCACCGAAGAACAGCATGTCCATCACGCCGCGATCGGCGATGCGCGCGATGTCTTCATAGAACTCCGAGGACGAGTAGTACGGATAGCCCACCCACGAGCCCGGCATGCGCCAGAGATAGTCGGTGTGCAGGAAGGAGATGTCGGCCGCGAGGTGCATGGACTGGTCTTGAGCCACGACAATTTCTCCTGATTGTTATCGCATTCGCCGAGGTTCGGTCGGCGCGTCGGTATCCCGTAGGGACGATAACATCGCCCCACAGCTTCGCAACGTCCAGGATGCCCTTTTTTCGCTCCCGCGCTTATAATGAAACCCGGTTTCAGTTCGACAGATGCTTGCCTCTTGGGCAATCGCTCATGAATTGAGCGTTGACGACAGCGATCCCTACATGACAATTCAACAGAGAACTTTCACGTGTCTTCGTAGCTTGCATCTGCTTTGGTCAGTTCTATCGCTCCGATTTCTTCCGGCCCGTCAATGAAGGGACACTGCAATGAGCACACATCGCACTACGCGGCGGACGTTCGTCACGACCTCGGCGGCTGCCGGCGCCGCGACACTTCTTCCGATGCCTCATGTGCATGCGCAGGGCACGCTCAAGAAGGTTACATTGCTGCTCGATTGGGTCTTTCAGGGCCCGAACTCGGGCTTTCTGGTGGCTCAGGAGAAGGGCTTCTACAAGGAAAGCGGACTCGACGTCGAGATCGGGCCTGGCAAAGGTTCCGGTAGCACCTCGCAGTTGATCGCCAACAAGACCTCGCAGTTCGGTTTCGCCGACGGGTTCGTGATCGGACTGGGAATCAGCAAGGGCATGGCCATCCGCAATGTCGGAAGCATTTATCGCGGCAATCCCACTGCCGTGATCGTGCTCGACGAGTCCGCGATCAAGTCGGTCAAGGACCTCGAAGGCAACAGTATCGCCATTGCGCCGGGCGGCACCCAGTTCCAGCAGTGGCCTGCATTCCTGCGCGGCGCCAAGCTCGACCCAGCCAAGATCACCGTAGTCAATATCGATCCCGCCGGTATGAACCCTGCGCTCATCAGCGGAAGAGTGCAGGCGATCGCGAGCTACGTGCAAGGCAGCGTCCCCTCGGTAGAGCAACGCGGCGGCAAGAAGACCCGTCATTTCCCTTATGCCGACTACGGTGTGACAGCAGTCAGCAACGGCATCATCGTGCACAACGATCTCATCAAGAGCGATCCCGAACTCATCAAGGCGTTCGTGGCCCCTTCGCTGCGCGGATTCCTGTATGCCCGGCAGAACCCCGCCGAGGCCGTCGAAATCGTGCGCAAGTATTCGAGCACTGTCGATCCGACGATCACGCGCCGCGAGCTCGAGCTTTCCTGGGCGACCTGGGTCACGCCCAACACGAAGGGCAAGCCGCTCGGATGGAATTCCGAGGCCGACTGGGCCGAGACGATCGCAGTGCTGAGACAGTACGGTGGCGTCTCCCAACCGCTGACGGTCGACCAATTGATGACGAATGCTTTTGTCCCAGAAGGTGCGAGCTACGTCCCGCCACAGACGTTGTAAGCTAGGCCGGTCGACCCGAACGGAGGCGTTTGCGATGGACAGTGGCATCCCGCGAGACATGGATATGCTATCGGCGCCATATCTCCGGATAAGCGACCTCGTCAAAATCTACGCGACGCGAGACGGCGTCGTTCGAGCGCTCGATCGCGTGTCCATCGATCAGCCGCGCGGGGAATTCCTGTCGATCCTCGGGCCCAGCGGTTGCGGCAAGAGCACATTGCTGATGATCGCCGCTGGGCTCATTCCGGCGTCCGGCGGCAGCATCACCATAGAAGGCAAACCCGTCGATAGTCCTCGAACCAGTATCGGGATCGTGTTCCAGAGCCCCGTGCTGCTCGAATGGCGAACTGCACTGGGCAACGTGCTGCTGCAAACGGAGGCGCGCGGGACGAAACGGGAAATCGCCGAACAGCGCGCTAGGGAACTACTGAGCGCTGTAGGGTTGGCTGGATTCGAAGACAAGTTCCCGCACGAACTCTCCGGCGGCATGCGCCAGCGTGTTTCGATCTGCCGTGCGCTTATTCACGGCCCTGATCACCTCCTGATGGACGAGCCGTTCGGCGCCCTCGATTCACTGACCCGCGACCAGCTCGTTCTCGATCTGCAACAGCTCTGGATGAGGCAGCAGATGACCGTTCTGTTCATCACTCACAGCATAGCAGAGGCCGTATTCCTTTCCGATCGGGTGGTGGTGATGAGTCCGCGGCCGGGCCGCATCGACCGCGTGATCCAGATCGATCTTCCCAGGCCCCGCACTTTAGCTATGCGCGACACCCCGGAGTTCGCGGCCTACAGCCGACAGATCATGGAGCTGTTCCTTGCGCGCGGCGTATTGAACGAGCACGCTGGAGGGTTGGCAAAGTGAGCGAGAGCTACACCGACACGATTTCGCATGCACCCGCTTCATCCCACGGCATCGAGGAGATCGAGCGGCGCCTGCTGGCACGCCGTGTGGCGCGCGAGCGCCGCGAACGCATCTCTGCCGTCCTCTATCCGACGGTGGCACTGGTAGCCTTCTTCGCCGTTTGGGAAGCAGCTTCCCGGTTCGGTGGTGTCCCCGGCTACATCTTGCCAGCACCGAGCGTCATCGTGCAGGCCATGCATACGCACGGTGCGCTACTGTTGAAAGAAAGCATGATCACAACGCTCGAGATCGTTCTCGGTTTCGGACTCAGCATCCTGATCGGCATTCCCCTGGCACTTGCCATCTTTCTGTGGCCGAGCTTCTCGTTGACGGTTCTGCCATTATTGGTGTCTTCGCAAGCAGTCCCCAAGGTGGCGGTAGCTCCGCTATTCCTCGTCTGGTTCGGCTTCGGTCTCTTGCCGAAGGTGTTGATCGCCTTCTTGATCGCGTTTTTCCCCATCGTCATAAACACCGCGATGGGTCTTTCCTCGATCGAGCGCGAAAAGGTCTATCTGGCCCAGTCGATGGGCCTCGGCGCTTGGCCGACCTTCTTCAAGATCCGGTTGCCCAATGCACTGCCGTCGATCTTCGCGGGCCTCAAGATCTCGATCACGCTCGCTGTCGTCGGTGCCGTCGTCGGCGAATTCGTCGGCGGCCAAGGGGGACTCGGCCATCTCTTGCTCGTCGCCAATGGCAACATGGATACCGCACTGCTGTTCGCCGGGATTGCCGCCCTGACCATCGTCGGCATTCTACTCTACGGCCTCATTGCCCTCGTCGAGCGGCTGATGCTGCCGCCGCACGCTCTCGGGGCCGCGACAGGCGCGCGGGAATCCATGTAGCGCAGCACCTAAGCATCATCCTCGGTGCGAACTAAGGGATCAACGGCATCAGGAGATACGAAGCCGTAGTGCCGCCGCTCAGAATGGTATTGAGGCCGCCGAATCGATCGGGTGGCCGATCCACGGGGTCGTTGTGCAACATCCGCCCGGGCGTGCCGGGGAACTCGAAGTCGCGGCCTTGTAGTGTCAAAACCAGCCGCCAACCTTTCGGCATCACGACGCTCGTCGGCCAGATCTCAAGATCTACCGCGTAGGTCTCGCCGGGGGTCAGCGGCTCTGCATCGGCGTGGGCGAGCCAAGGCCGCCAGGGTTCGGAATGCGTTCGATCCAGCCGCCGATGCGATGCCCTCAACCAGCCGCGCGTGACGGGCACCGGCTCGCTCGCGCCTATGAAGATCGTTTCTATGCCGTCGGGATCGAACGCCCTCAGCGTCGCGAAGATGTCCATGTCGGTCGTACTGGACCGGATCCACAGCCGTGCGGCGACCGGACCGGTATACTCGGTCTCCTCCTCGAACGGGGGCGTCGAGAGGTCGATACCTTCGCCGAGCGCTTCGTAGCTCGCGTCCGTTGCAATCTTCGGTGCTGTACTGACGAGGAGACGTGCCGCCGCATCCAGATAGAGCCGTGTCCAGCGCGTTCGCGCGAGTGGCCACTCGCTTTCCATGCGCGTTGTCGCGGTACCATCGGCACGGCGCACTTCAAGTCGCACGCGCGGCTCGCGCTCCCAGCCGTTGTCGGCTTCCTTCAGATACTTGTCGAGGAACCGGCGCTGGATCTCGATGTAGGCGGGCAGGTAGAAGCTTTCGAAGTGCGTGCCGATGTGAAGGGACAACCACTTGTCGTGACTTGCGGCCTGCTCCCAGCCGACGATGTTTCCACGCAGGTGCAGACCGATGCCGCCCCAGTTGCCGGCCGATAGTAGCGGTACATCGATCCGCGACAGGTCCGGCGAGCGCTGGCGGAACCACGCGTCGTCAAAGGGATGAGCCGCGATGTCTTCATGGTGTGTCGCGCGGTTCCCGGCAAGCAGATCGGGCGATAGCGCGGGCCCGGTGGTACGCTGGCCCGTATCGCGATCGCGGTGATGGGTCTGGGCATTACCGTGCTGGTTGGGCAGCACTTGCCGAGGCCACCAGGCGGTCAGGAACGAACCGGCGAGGATGCCGCCATGATGGCTCCACTCGCGATAGAAGTCGCTGTTGCCTTCCCACGGCACCATTGCTGCCAGATGCGGTGGTCTGAGGGCCGCCACCTGCCACTGCTTCATTGCGAAGTAAGAGATACCGATGAGACCGACCTTGCCGCTCGACCATGGTTGCACGCCGGCCCACTCGATCGCGTCGTAGTAGTCCTGCGTCTCCCGCGGCGAGAGCGGATCGAGATAACCGGGTGACATGCCTGTGCCGCGCGCGTCGACCGTAATCACGACGTAGCCGTGCGGCACCCAAAGCTCCGGATCGACGTTCTCCCAGCGCAGCCAATGGCCGGTGCTATCGCCTGTGTCGATCGCTGGATGGATGCGCTTCAGTACATCCCACATCGCCTTGTAGGCATCGCCAAAATGCGCGTCCTTGCCGTAGATGCCGAGTGCCATCAGCACGGGCTGTCGGTCCGCGCCCTCTGGACGATAGACGTTTGCTCTGATCACATGACCGTCGCTCACGGGAATGGCGACGTCCTTCTCCACGATCATCGATCCGCCGCCACCCGTCTTCACGATCATCATTTGCTCCTCGTACCGACCTGCCCGCTGGCTCCCGCGATCGATTTCCAGACCCGCTCCGGCGACAGGGGAAGTGCGTTCGGTTGAACGCCGAGCGAGGACAGTGCTGCAGCCACCGCGTTGGCTATGACGCCACCGACGGGGATGGTGCCACCTTCCCCCGCGCCCTTCGCTCCCAGCGGATTGATCGGGGATGGATACATCTCCAGCGAAACGCCATGCAGATCGGGAAAGTCGGTTGCCAGCGGCATGAGGTAGTCGGCGAAGGATGCTGTGAGAAATTGCCCTTGGGCATCGTAGACCAGATGCTCTAGCAGCGTGCCGCCGAGCCCTTGGACGATCGCGCCGATGGTCTGGCCGTGAAGCGTCATGGGATTGATGATCCGGCCCACATCCTCGACCGCCATGTAAGAAACCACACCGACCTTCCCAGTGCCGGGATCGACGGTAACGTGTGCTGCATGGGCGCCGTAAGCATAAGTATGCTTCGTGTTCAGGAAGGCTCCGTCGGCCGACATTTCACCGAGTGCAGTCCAAGCGATCTCGCGGCCACTCGGTCCCCTTGCGGTGGCTCCTCGGATCACAACATCCTCAGGTGAGCAATTGAGATAGCGCCCCGCTGCCTGTCGCACAGCACCGTGCAGTCTCGCAGCGGCGTCGAGTATCGCCGAGCCGCCCATGACGACCGAGCGCGAGTGGTAGGCGCCAAAGCCCTCTTCGAGCAGCGTGGTCGAGCCATGCCGCACCGTCAGCATGCTCATCGGCACCTGCAGCGCATCTGCGGCGATCTGCAGTGCAGAAGTAGCAAGCCCCTGGCCGACCGCTGCCGAACCCAGCCTCAACTCGATGCGGCCGTCGCCGTGGGAAATCAGCCGCGCCGTCTCCTTCGGACCGGCAGCGCCGCCCTCGACGAAGCAACTGGCCGCTATGCCATGCCAAAAACCGTCGATCAGTCGTCCATTCAGCGCCAGCTTCTCGCGCCAGCCGAACTCTTCGAGACACCGATCCAGCGTGATCCGATAGTCACCGCTGTCGAGCGCCGAAGGCGACGGTGCAGGTGCCACAGGAGGTAGCAGGTACGGCATCGCATCGGGCGGCACGAGATTGCGACGGCGCACCTCGATACGGTCGATTCCGAGATCTCCAGCCATCATGTCGATCAGCCGTTCTCGGAAGAAGTCCACCTCGAACCTGCCGGGTCCGCGATACGTTCCGGATGGCGTCTTGTTGCTGAGAAGCACCTTCGAGGTGACGTGATAATTGGCAATATGATAGGGACCGCCGATAAACATCGCCACGTTTCGCGGTGCGATCAATCCAGCGGGCCGAAGGTAGGCCCCGACGTCGCTCACCGCGGAGCCGCGGAGCGCCAGGATGGTTCCGTCCCTCCGCGCAGCGATCTCCAATTCGCAGGTAACGTCGCGGGAGTGATTGGACGTCATCAGATGGTCGCGACGGTCCTCGGTCCACTTTACGGGTAAGCCAGTATGGCGCGCCGCGAAGGGTATGAGAAAGTCTTCCGGGTAGAACTCGCCGCGAGCGCCGAAGCCGCCGCCGACGTCCAGCTCGATCTGATCGACGCTCGTCTCCGGAATGCCCATCAGCTTCGCGAGGATCCGTCGATTGGCGAACGGAACCTTGGCAGCGCCCTGCACTGTCATGCGCCCGGCATGCGCATCCCACTCCGCCAGTAGCGCGCGAGTTTCCATCGGTACGGCAGCGTGGCGATGGACGTGGAACCTCTCCCGGCGCCGATAATCGGCTTGTTCAAATGCCGCATCCACGTCGCCGACCGACGCAGAATACTCCACAACGACATTCGTGCCATGCCGTTCGAAAGCGAGAACCCGCCCTGCGAGGGCTGCGTCCAGATCAGAGACCGCCTGATGCTCGTCGATCTCGAGTTCTATGGCGTCGCGACCGTCCTCCGCGATGGCTGCGCTGGCAGCAAGAACCACCGCGATCGCTTCGCCGACATAGCGCACTCTCACGTCAGCTATCACCGGCGCTTCGAACGGCTCCAACTCCGGCAACGGGAATAGTCTGACGGGGACGCGCGGTACGGGCAGGCCGATCTCGGCAGCTGCGATAACACTGTGCACGCCTTCGATCTCCAGTGCAGGTGCAACATCGAGTTTCCGGATCGTGCCATTCGCGATGGGGCTGCGAAGGATAACGGCATGCAATTGGTTGTCCGCGCGCACGTCGTCGCTGAAAGTGCCGCGCCCGCGCAAGAGCCGAAGATCCTCTATCCGCTCGATTGGCTTTCCGACCACGTTCTCGTAAGCCGCCATCTCAGCTCTCCCGGAAGTCCGGCGCAATTTCGGACCGCGTGATGCCGTTGGTCTCGAGCCAAGCCGCCGCGCGCAGCAGCTTTTCCTCCTCGAACGGACGGCCCATCAATTGTACGGCGACCGGCATCCCCTCGATTCCAGTCACAGGCACCACGACAATCGGCCAGCCGAGCAACGCCAACGGTTGGACGAAACGGGCGAGCAGCAGCCGGATTGGAAGGTTCGACCCATCGACCTTGGCGTCACTTTGGCCAAACTGCGGAGCTTGGATCGGGGAAACCGGCAGGATCAGCACGTCGCATTCCGCCATCCAGGTTCTCGCCCGCTGCGCGAACCAAGACCGGAACGCCTGCGCTTTCGCATACCAAGCTCCAGGCATCATGGCCCCGGCCAGAAAGCGATAGCGCGTCTTCGGATCGAAATCTGCTGCGCGTGTCGCCAGCTCCTGCTGCCGCCCGGCGAACGCTTCCACACTGGTGATGACGAACGCAGCAGCTCGCGCTGCCTCCATATCGTCGGCAATATCCAGGGTCCGAGCGCCCAATTTCGCTGCAACGCGATCGACTGCAGCACGGCACGGGCCGTCGAGAACCTCCGCGAAATAGCCGCCAGGCTTTGCGAACCTCAAGTCGGCGATGCCGGTGCGAAGACTGGGCTCAGTCGGCTGCGCAGGCACGTCACGACAAACTGGGTCGGAAGCGTCGTAGCCTTGCATCGCATCATAGACAGCGGCCAGGTCGCCGACGGTGCGCGCCAACGGTCCAACATGGTCGAAACTCGAGACGAACAGAGTAGTGCCGGCGCGGCTGAGCCGGCCGAAAGTCGGCTTCAGACCGTAGATCCCGCAAAAGGCTGCCGGGACGCGGATCGAGCCATTCGTATCCGATCCGAGTGCAAACGGTATCAGTCCGGCGGCGACAGCTGCGGCAGAGCCGCCCGACGAGCCGCCCGCTGTCCGCGTCAGATCATGCGGGTTCAGTGTCCGACCGAAGTGGGCGTTATCGGTAAAGAAACCGTAGGCGTATTCCTCCATGTTCAGATGACCGAGCAGGATCGCACCTGCATCTTGCAGCCGTCCGACCACCGTCGCGGTTCGTGCTGCTGGTGGCCGCTCAGCATGAATCTTGGCGCCCGACCGCGTGACGTGCCCCGTCACGTCGTAGAGATCCTTGATACCGAACGGTACACCAGCAAGAGGTCCGGGATCTTGCCCAGCTCTCACGGCCGCATCGATGCGTTCGGCGTGACGTCGTGCATCGTCGCGCATCACCGATGTGAAGGCGTTGATTCGACCATCGAACCGGTCGACGAGATCGAGCGCGGCGCCCACCACGTCCACCGCGCTTTTCCGACCGGACCGCACGGCGGCCGCGACCTCGGAGGCATCCACCATCCCGGTTGTCATGGCCGATAGACTCCCGCTTGATCGAGACCGTCGGGCAGCGAGTGCTCGATAAGCGCCCTTGCAATCTCCAGGGCACGCTCGAACTCGGCAACGGTCAACTCGAGGTCGGTGTTCGACAATGAAATGCCGTTGAGGCGCAATGCCTCGCAGGCATAGTCGGCCGATGGTCCTGGCGGCAATGGCTGTTGCGCCGCTGCATCGTCGACCGGTTCGCTCGCTGGTGGGATCATAGCGCTTTCCGGAGTTTGCGACTTTCCAACACATGGAAGGTTTCATCACCGCACAGTGCAGACGTGCCCTGTTTTTTGCAACCCGCAGGGCGTGACAGAGTCTGCTGGACGACGGACCGTTCCGCGTTCGTCAACCGTGTCTGGCCACCGGCCGGTGAATTCTTCCAACCCATGCGTGACGGGGGATCGTTCGATTGGACAAGCCGTCGACCGGAGCTGCATCAATGCCCATGAAGGACAAGCGTGAGGATTGCGGTCGTTGCAGCTCTCAGGCTCCGAGGCCCATATACGCCTCGCGCACGGCCGGGTTGCCAGCAAGCTCGCGGGCAGGGCCGGAAAGTGTGACGCGGCCGCGATCGACGATGAAACCCCGATTGGCGAGCTCGAGGCCAGCCATCACGTCCTGCTCGACGAGAAGGATCGCCACGCCGGTTTTGTTGATCTCGACGAGCCTTTCGGAAAGCTGCTCGACGATGCGCGGCGCGAGGCCCAGCGAAAGTTCGTCGATCAGGAGCAGGCTCGGTTTCGACATCAGGCCGCGGGCGATGGCGCACATCTGCTGCT
>CAMDPA010000084.1 GCA_945903565.1 Devosia equisanguinis
ATCTTCGACGGGGTGGCAAGCTGCGGGCGGGCTGCGGACATGGGCCTTCTCCATCCGATTCGGATGGAAGCCCATCAATCACACCGACTCACCTCTTGTGAATCCCCTTTCTCTCTCCGCAAGCCCCTTTCTCGAGCGATTGCCCTGCTAGAAGCCGTCCGGCCGGTTGCACCGAGCGTCGCGAGGCGCTAGTGCGAGAGGTGTACTTCATGGCGACGGACGAGCGTTAGGTAGGTTATGCGGCACATTCGCGTACTAGCTTTGATCGTGGCGGCATTGATCGGCGTTCATCACGCCGCGGCCCAGACGCCACCTGCCCCTACCCAACCGCAGCAAGCCCAGCCGGCTGCCCCCCAACCCGCGACGCCGGGCCAACCTGGCGCTCAGCCCGCGCCCACCGCGACGCCACCTGCCACCACTCCCCCCGTCGTCGCCGCCCCCCCCGCGCCACCGGCCATCGTTGATGTCGATCCCAAGATAAAGGAACGCCTGAAGCGAAGTGTCGACGAAATCGACTCCTCGGAAAGCGAGATCGACGGGATCGAAAAGACGACAGCCACCAAGGACCAGAAGGATAATCTGCTCGGCGCGCTTCGTGGCCGGGTCGAAGGCGTGATGTATGAGTGCACGCAGCTCGCGGAAGAGTTGCGGCCGCGCTTGGGCGAAGTCAAAGGCTTGATCGAAAAGCTCGGCGCGCCGCCCAAGCCGGATGGCCCACCCGAAGCCGCCGGTGTCGCGGCAGAGCGCGTACGTCTCAACGGGCTGGCATCGGCCATCGATGGCGCGATTAAAACCTCTGAGCTCACTTGGGTTCGGGCACGCCGCCTGATCGAGCGAATCACCGATATTCGCTACGATCTGTTTGCGCGCAGCATCACCCAGAAGTTGCCAAGCCCGCTGTCGCGCGCCCTGTGGCAGGATGTGTGGACGGACGCCGGTTCCGTTTACAACACGTTGAAATATGTCGGCGCGAGCTGGATCGACGAGGCCAAGCCCAAGAGCGTCACGGTCATGGCGATCCTGGTCGTCTCTGCCGTACTCTACCTGGCGCTCAGCCAAGTATTCCGCGTCTTCGGCACGGCCCGCATGCGCCGCCAGGAAAAGCCGCCTGCATTCTTCGAGCGCGCCATGGCCGCAACGTGGTATGCGCCGATGCGGGCGATCGCACCGATCTTCGCGGCGATGCTGCTCTACATCGGCTTGGAGTCGCTCGACATCCTGCACTATGGCGCCGACAAGGTGCTGTGGGCCATCATCAAGGGCGTGCTGATTTACAGTGCGATCGCCGCGGTCGTCGGCACTGTTATGGCGCCGCGCGAACCAGATTGGCGTTTGGTACCACTTAACGGGACGAGCTCGCGACAGATCGCGGGCGTTCTGGAAGGTATAGCGGCAGTCTATGCCGTCGATCTGGCATTGGCGGACATCAGCCGCACGCTCTACATGCGCGTGTCCGTCACCGTCGTCGAAACGCTGATCGCGAATATGGTCCTAGCGGGCCTGTTCATTTGCGTTCTGATGACACCCTTCACCCTGCGCGAGTCAAATGGGACACGTGCCTCCCGGCTCTATCCGATCTGGTTCAAGGGGCCGATCTGGCTCGTCGTTCTAACGATCATAGTGACGACGTTCCTTGGCTACGTTGCGCTTGGCCGCTTCATTGCCCACCAACTCGTGCTGACCGGCGTCGTTGTCGTCGTCACGGGCCTGCTCTACCTCGCGATTCGCGCACTGACGCGCGAACCGCAGGATATCGCCCTGCCGGTGACGGACATTCTGGAATCGAAGTTCGGCCTCGACGCACCCCGCCGCCAGACGCTTGCGCGACTGACAGAGCTCGCGCTGACGCTGCTACTGATCATGTTGGCGGTGCCGTTCATCCTGCTGCAATGGGGCTTCTCGGGAGCTGACATCCGCGACTGGTTCCGATCGGTGTTCTTCGGCTTCGAGATCGGCTCGTTCCGCATCTCGTTGGCCAAGATCGTTCTCGGCATCGGCCTGTTCATCGGGCTCGTGCTGGTCACCCGCCTGTTCCAGCGCTGGCTGCGCGACATGATGCTGACGCCGGCGCAGATGGACGCCGGTATCGCGCACTCCATCGACACGGTGATCGGCTATATCGGCACCGCGCTAGCGGGACTGGCAGCCATCTCCTACGCCGGGTTCGACATCACCAACCTCGCGATCGTGGCCGGCGCCTTGTCGGTCGGCATCGGCTTTGGCCTGCAATCGATCGTCAACAACTTCGTCTCGGGCCTGATCCTGCTGTTCGAGCGCCCCGTGAAGGTCGGCGACTGGATCGTAGTCGGCGGCGACGAGGGCATCGTGCGCCGCATCAGCGTCCGCTCCACCGAGATCGAGACGTTCGAACGCTCCAGCGTGATCCTGCCCAATTCCGAACTGATCATGGGCCGCGTCAAGAACTGGACGCACCGCGATGCGATGGGACGCACGAAAATCCAGTTCGCCGTGCGCTACGACATGGACCCCGCGAAGGCCAGAGACATCGCAATCGCTATCGCGGGCAAGCATCCCGACGTGCTGAAAAGCCCGGCGCCGTTCATCTCTTTCGATTCGTTCACCGGTGATTCCGCGATGATGTCGCTTAACATCTACGTGGGCGATGTCACCCGCGGCGGCCGCACCAAATCGCAATTGTCGTTCGAACTTCTCAAGGCTTTGCCGGAAGCCGGCATCGCGCTGGCTCCGGCTGTCGCGCCACTACCGGTGACAGCGGGGCCCGCCGCGATCACGATACCGATTTCTGTCAGTCACGACGGCGATCCCGACAAGGTCCGCGCGATCCTAGAAGACGCAGCGCGTCAGCAGGCAGGCATCGCTAAAGTGCCGCCCCCCGAGGTGAAGTTCGAGAGCTTTGACGCGGACGGCATGAAGCTTTCGCTTACCGTACACACCGCCGACGGTGCCGCTGGCGACACCGTTCGAACTGATTTGGCCTTCGCGATCCATCGTGCGATGCGCGCCGCGGGCATCGAGAACCCTATGCACCGGCACAATGTTCGCTTGTCTGATCTAGAGCCGGTTCGCCAGGCCGTATTCGCTGCAATGGAAGAGCGCCGCCGCACCAAGGCGACCGAAGGCGGAGCCTAAGCCCCGCTCAATCGGAAATGAACATCTGGAAACTGCGCGATGTAACCTCGCCGGTTGCCAAACGCGCAGTGATGGAAAACGCATCCTCGCCCGCCGTATCCGTTTGCGCCGTGTAGTAGATGCCCGTGCCTGTCACGCGCTGCCCCGTACACTTGCCCGACAGACTCGATTGGATCGTGGTCGTCTGCCCCTCGCGGAACGAGACCGATCCCTTACGCGGCGGCT
The DNA here is from genome assembly GCA_945903565.1 of Devosia equisanguinis. Lineage (GTDB taxonomy): Bacteria > Pseudomonadota > Alphaproteobacteria > Rhizobiales > Hyphomicrobiaceae > CAMDPA01. The sequence continues at coordinate 3,337 of CAMDPA010000084.1, forward strand.
TCACGATCTCTATCGACGGCGCCGCGATCGACTTGCAGGCGTCGTCGAACGCCGCCATCACGAACACCCGGGTCGACGCGCCGGGCGAAACGCGCGACATGCCGGGGGGCGTTTCCTGAGCGACCACAATCGAAGCCAGCAGCGCCAGCGCGAACCCGGCTGCGCTCGAGGCTGCGAACAACTTTAGAGCCCGCATGGCGTTCCCTCCGCTGATGCGTTTCCGGACGGAGAATGCCACGCGACTTCAGACCTCCGCCATCAATATCGCTTCCATCCGCTTCATGCCGTAGAAGCCGCCGGCGACGATCGCGGGAAAGGTCAGGAACGAGCCGAGCGAAAGGGTCGAAACACCGGTAATCGCCTGCCCGACCGTGCAGCCCAGTGCCAACACGCCGCCAATCCCCATCAGTGCAGCGCCGTAGAGGTTGCGCCGCGTGTCGCCGATGTCGGTGAAGGTCGTCAGGCGGAAGCGGCCCATTGCTTTGGCGGTGATGAATGCGCCGAGCACCGCCCCGAACACGGTCGCGACGCCGAATCCCGGCATGCGGCTTGCCGTAAAGCGCTGCAGCCATTCGATCGAATCCGCCGTCGGCCGCACATACGTCAGCGAGATCGGTGATGTCGGCTTGTCCGCCATGTCGTCGAAGGCCAGCCCTGTCAGCGCCCAGCCGGCCACCACGCACGCGCCGATGCCGATGCCCGACAAAATGTGGATGGGCGATGCGCGAAAACTCGTTTCGCTGAAACAATAGATCAGTGCGGCAACAGCAATCGCCCCTGTCGCCAACAGATTGGCTGTTACCACCTTCAAGCCCAGCCCTGCGCCAAGCATCGCGCCGATACCTTGCGATCCCAGCTTGAAACCCGCGAGATTGACGCTCGTTGCTTGCTCCATCCAGGCCCGTGCCGGCCCGACAATGCCGCCGATCGCCATGTAGGCGAACAGCCCCATCACGATCAGCGTCAGCAGCGACCGCAGGTCACCCGAGCCGACGCGTGCCAGATTGCGGCTCGCGCATCCCCCCGCGAACACCATGCCGTAGCCGAACATCAGGCCGCCCACGATGTTGCCGAGCCAGTTCAGCGAAGGCCCCAGATACATCGATTTCGTCAGCGCGACGACGCCCCAGGCGTCAAGTGACTGGGCGCCAACCAGCGCCGTGACGCTGGCCAGTATCCACGCGCGGAACCGCCGGTAGTCGCCGAATGAAACGATATCGGAGATCGAACCCATCGTGCAGAAGTTGGTGCGGAAAACGACCGCGCCGAACACGATGCCGATCAATAGCCCACCGCTGGCAAGCCAGGCCGATGGGTTGCTCGCTATCACGTCCCGCAGGGCTGCCACCGTTTCCGTCTCCTGAGTTCCCGCCCGATCTCGCTCGTGCTTGTTGTCCGTAAGGCTGTCAGCCTCTACTATCGGCTCGCCAATATCAATACATTCGCATATCCAGTCTCCACTATGCCGATGTATGACGAAGGGAGTGTTTCGTGCAGAATTTCATGCCATGGCATGGGCTGGCGGGCGGCGTTCTGATCGGACTGTCGGCGGCATTCTATCTGGTGGTCGCCGGCCGTGTCTCCGGTATCTCGGGCATCCTCGATGACGCATTGACGCCCGCAACCAAACGATTTGGCGAAAGCCTGGCGTATGTCGTGGGGCTTCCACTGGGCGCGCTCGTCGTGGCGGAGCTTGCGCCGGGATTGGTGCCGAAGGTCGAACTCGGAGCGGGCCCTGGCCTCATCGCCGCTGCAGGACTGCTCGTCGGATTTGGCGCGCGGCTTGGCGGCGGTTGCACATCCGGCCATGGCGTTTGTGGCCTGCCTCGCCTCTCGATGCGCTCGATCGTGGCGACGCTGACATTTATGGCGGTCGCGGCGCTCACTGTAGTCCTCGTCCGTCACGCAATCTGAGGAGGCAGTGATGCAAATGCTTGTTGCTCTCCTTGCAGGGGCCCTGTTCGGCGCCGGCCTCACGGTCTCTCGCATGATCGATCCACGCAAGGTGCTCGATTTCCTGGACATTGCTGGTCTCCGCTATGGCACGTGGGATCCCACGCTGTTGATGGTGTTTGCGGGAGCGCTAACAACGATGTTCGTCTCCTACGCCATCCAGCGCCGCATGGCCCGGCCCGTGCTCGCACCCGGGTTTTCCATCCCTGCGCGCACCGACATCGATATCCGGCTTGTCGGCGGCAGCGCTGTATTCGGCATCGGTTGGGGCATGGTCGGCATCTGCCCTGGCCCTGCATTGACGGCACTCGCCGTCGCGGGCTCTCAGATCGGCAACGTCGCTCTATTCGTCGGCGCCATGGCGGCGGGAATTATGCTGTCTCGGTTGTTGCCGGCCGGAGAGGCGACAGTCGATGCACCTGCGACCGAGGCTCGCAGCTGAACGAAAAAAAGCGAAACAACGTTGACCCAATACCGACGGCACGGCGAGGAAACGACCTCGCCGCAAGGGAGAAGCGCTCTCGATATGCAAGACATGACAACCAAGAACGCGAGCGCGACAGGCGCAGGGCCGACGGCGCAATCTTTGCCCGAACCGCACATCGACCTGTCGGTCAACCCCGCCGACGAGATCAAGACGACGACCTGCTACATGTGCGCCTGCCGGTGCGGTATCAAGGTCTACCTGAAGAACGGCAAGGTCCGTTACATCGAGGGCAACCGCGATCATCCCGTCAACAAGGGCGTGCTGTGCAGCAAGGGCTCGGCCGGCATCATGCAGCACTACGCGCCGTCGCGGCTGCGTAATCCGCTGCTGCGCGTGGGCGAGCGCGGCTCCGGCGAGTTCAAGGAAATCTCCTGGGACGAGGCGCTGGGGATGGCCACGGACTGGCTCGGCGAAGTCCGTGCCAAGGACCCTAGCAAGCTCGCCTTCTTCACTGGCCGCGACCAGTCGCAGTCGCTGACGGGCTGGTGGGCGATGCAGTACGGCACGCCGAACTTCGCAGCCCATGGCGGCTTCTGCTCGGTCAATATGGCGGCCGGCGGGCTCTACACGTTCGGCGGGTCGTTCTGGGAGTTCGGCGAACCGGATTGGGAGCCCACCAAGTATTTCCTGCTGTTCGGCGTCGCGGAGGATCACGGCTCCAATCCGATCAAGATTGGTCTGGGCAAGCTCAAGGCCCGCGGGGCCAAGGTCGTGTCGATCAATCCGGTGCGCACCGGTTATAATGCGATCGCGGACGAATGGCTCGGCATCAAGCCGGGTACGGACGGCTTGCTCGTTGGCGCACTGATCCACGAAATGTTGCGCACTGAGAATGTCGATCTCGACTACCTCGTCCGCTACACCAACGCGCCCTGGCTGGTGATCCAATCGCCGGGCGCGGCAGACGACGGCCTGTTCGCGCGCGACGTGGACGGCAAGCCGCTGGTGTTCGACAAGACATCCGGTGCGCTTGCTGCCGCCTCACGCGTCGACATCGCGCCGGCGCTGGTGGGTGAATTCACGCTTGCCGACGGCCGCAAGGCGCGGCCCTCGTTCCGGCTGATCGCGGAACGTTATCTCGGCGCGGAATACTCTCCGGACGCAGTCGCCAAGGAGACCGGCGTCCCCGCCGATACGATTCGCCGTATCGCCGCCGAAATCGCGGAGGTCGCGTTCAATCAGACGGTGACGTTGCCGATCAAGTGGACCGACTGGGCCGGCCGGGAGCACGACAGCATCACGGGGCGTCCGGTCTCGATGCATGCAATGCGCGGGATCTCCGCGCACTCGAACGGCTTCCACACCTGCCGCATGATCCACCTGCTGCAGATCCTGCTCGGCACCATCGATGTGCCTGGTGGCTTCCGCTACAAGGCGCCGTTTCCGCGTCCGGCGCCGCCGGCCAACAAGCCGATGGGCAAGCCGTCGCAAATCAAGCCGAACACGCCGTTGCCGGGCATGCATCTGGGCTTCGTCGCGGGACCTGAAGATTTGCTCATCGACGCGGAAGGCCGGCCATCGCGGATCGACAAGGCCTATTCGTGGGACGCACCGATCGCCGCCCATGGCCTCATGCACATGGTGATCACCAACGCGGCGTTGGCAGATCCGTATTCGATCGACGTGCTGTTCCTGTACATGGCCAACATGAGCTGGAATTCGTCGATGAACGTCGGCGCGACGCTGGAGTATCTCACCGCGAAGAACGGCGACGGCAGCTACAAGATCCCGAAGATCATCTACTCCGACGCCTACGCGTCCGAGATGGTCGCCTACGCCGACTTGATCCTACCGGACACCACCTATCTTGAACGCTACGACTGCATCTCGATGCTGGACCGTCCGATCTCCGACGCGGATGGCCCCGCCGATGCGATCCGCCATCCCGTCGTGCAACCCGATCGCAACGTGCGCGGCTTCCAGGATGTGCTGATCGATCTTGGCGCGCGCCTGAAGCTTCCGGGGTTCACGAAAGAGGACGGCACCGCGCGTTATCCCGGCGGCTATCCCGACTACATCGTCAACCACGAGCGCAGCCCCGGCGTCGGCCCGCTCGCCGGCTGGCGCGGCGAGGACGGCACAAGCTTCGGCGTCGGCAAACCCAACCCGAAGCAACTTGAGAAATACATCGAGAACGGCGCGTTCCACATCCATCATCTGGAGCCGGGACAGCGCTATATGAAGCACGCGAACAAGGGCTATCTCGAGTTCGCGAAGGCGGCCGGCTTCATCGGCAATACTGACCCGATCATCTTCCAGCTCTACTCGGAGCCGCTGCAGAAGTTCCGTCTGGCTGCCCGCGGCCACGGAGCGATCCAGCCGCCCGCCAGCCACACGCAGCGCATCGAGCGGTTTTTCGATCCGCTACCATTCTGGTATCCGCCATTCGAAGGCGCGATGATCGACGAGCGCGCGTTTCCCATGCATGCGATTACGCAACGCCCCATGGCGATGTATCACTCGTGGGGCTCGCAAAATGCGTGGCTGCGCCAGATCCACGCCGAGAACCGCCTTTTCATGAGCCGCAGCCGCGCGGGCGTGCTCGGTATCGCCGACGACGACTGGGTCTGGATCTCCAGCCACATCGGCCGCGTGAAGGCGCAAGTCCGCCTGATGGAAGGCGTCAACGACGACACCGTCTGGACCTGGAACGCGATCGGTAAACGGTCCGGCGCATGGGCGCTCGACAAGGACGCACCGGAAGCCACCCGTGGCTTCCTGCTCAACCACCTGATCGCGGAATTGCTGCCGCCGCGCGAAGGCGGCTATCGCTATTCAAACTCCGATCCCGTGACCGGCCAGGCCGCCTGGTACGACCTGCGCGTCAAGATCGAGAAAGCCCCCGCCGCCGAAGCCCACGAAACCTGGCCGCGCTACGAAGCGATTGCATCGCCGCCCGGCATAGTAGCACCCGCCGCATCCAATTTTGGCATCGAATTCAAGGAGAGCCGGCGGTGACAGCACTTCCAGCAACCACGACAGGCAAAAAGCTTGGCCTCGTCATCGACCTCGACACGTGCGTCGGCTGTCAGGCGTGCGCGACGTCGTGCAAGGAATGGAACACGAGCGGGTACTCCGCACCGCTGTCAGACCACGATCCCTATGGATCAGACCCTAGCGGCGCGTGGCTCAACCGCGTGCACGCCTTTGACGTCGGCGAGGGGGCGACGAGCCGCACCGTGCATTTCCCGCGCTCGTGCCTGCATTGCGAAACGCCAGCCTGCGTCACCGTCTGCCCGACCGGCGCGAGCTACAAGCGCGCCGAGGATGGCATCGTGCTCGTCAACCCGGACACCTGCATCGGCTGCAAGCTGTGCTCGTGGGCGTGCCCCTACGGCGCGCGCGAATATGACTATGCCGATGGCGTGATGAAGAAATGCACGCTTTGCGTCGACCGTATTTATAACGACCACCTGGTGCCAGAGGACCGCGTGCCGGCGTGCGTGAAGGCCTGCCCAACCGGAGCGCGCCACTTCGGCGATATCGGCGACGAAACGAGCGCCGTATCCAAGCTCGTTAGGGAGCGCGGTGGCTACGACCTGATGCCGGAACTCGGCTACAAACCAGTCAACAAATACCTGCCGCCCCGCCCACGCCGCGACGCAAGCACTGCCGCGATCGCGAGCACCCCAGCCGAAAAGGTCGGCGCCCCCGGTAATTCAGCCATCGAGAAGCTGTTCGCCTGGGCGGACAAGGCACTGTCCCGCTAGCACAGGCCCCTGGGGTCCGCCCCATTACGCGAGCGATCAGCACATGCATCCAGCCTATTCCGTCATCCTGTTCACGACCGCGTCCGGCGCGGGCTACGGTCTGCTGTTCTGGCTGGCGATCTTGTCGACGTTTGACGACTTGCCGGCAACGCCGATGCTCGGCCTCGTTGGCTTGGGCCTGGCGTTTGGGCTGATCGTAACCGGCCTGCTCTCATCGACCTCCCACCTCGGTCGTCCAGAGCGCGCGTGGCGGGCGTTCTCGCAGTGGCGCACGTCGTGGCTGTCGCGCGAGGGGGTGGCGGCGGTCGCGGCCTTCGTTCCGTTCGGCTTGTTCGCGCTTGGCTGGATCGTTTTTGGCGTGAACCGCGGCATCATCTGGACGCTCGCCGCGCTCGCCTCCGCGATCATGGCGATGGTCACCGTATGGTGCACCGGCATGATCTATCAGTCGCTGCCGACGATCCGCGCCTGGTCGCAACCGTTGGTGACACCGGTCTATGTCGTGCTGTCGCTTGCATCCGGCGCCGTGCTTGCACTGCTACTCTTGCGGATAATGAATCATGAGTCGGAAGACTTCGGCTGGCTGACGGTCACCTTGCTGGCGGCAGCCCTACTGATGAAGCGCATCTATTGGTCGATGCTCGACGCCGTACCGCGCGATCTGACGCCGGGCGATGCCACGGGCCTGGGGCGTTTCGGCAAGGTTCGCCCGCTCGAGGCGCCACATACTCAGCCGAATTTCGTGATGCGCGAGATGGGTTACAAGGTCGCGCGCAAGCACGCCGAAAAACTGCGCGTTCTCGTCCAGATCGTCGGCTTCGTCGTGCCCGTACTCGCGTTGATCCTGACCCTGGCGATTGGCGGTGCGCTTTCCATCGCCCTGACCGTCTTCGCCTTGCTCGCCCTCGCCTTCGGTGTGGTCGTCGAGCGCTGGCTGTTCTTCGCCGAGGCGCAGCACATCGTGACGCTGTACTACGGGGCCGAAGCAGCTTGAATTCCAGCTGACTTGCCAGTACTTCGCAAACAAGCCCATCGCAGCCAATCGATTGCACGGTCAGGGAGGAACGGTTCGGCCGATGAACGTCTATCTGCCGATCGCCGAAATGTCGGTGCCCATCTATCTGTTTGTGGGCATGGGGGCGGCTGTCGGTTTCCTGTCGGGGATGTTCGGCGTCGGCGGCGGCTTCCTGATGACGCCCTTGCTGATCCTGGCCGGCATACCATCACCGATCGCGGTCGGCACAGAAGCCGCCCAAATCGTGGCATCGTCGGTGTCTGGCGCACTTGCGCAATGGCGGCGCAAGAACATCGACATCAAGATGGGAACCGTGCTGCTTTCCGGCGGCCTCGTTGGCTCCGTGCTCGGCGTGCAAGCGGTCAAGATTTTGCGCCAAACGGGCCAGTTCGATCTCGTCATCACGCTTTGCTATGTGATTATGCTCGGTGCGGTTGGCGCGCTGATGCTGGTGGAAAGCCTGAGCACGATCCGCAAGAGCAAGGCCGGCAAGCCGGCTCTGGCGCGCAAGTCCGGTCAGCACAACTGGATTCACGGACTGCCATTCAAGACGCGGTTTCATCGCTCCAAACTTTACATCAGCGTGATTCCGCCCGTATTGATCGGCCTGTTCATCGGCTTCCTCTCGGGCATCATGGGCGTGGGCGGCGGGTTCATCCTTGTGCCCGCGATGATCTATCTGCTGAAGATGCCAACCAACGTCGTGGTCGGAACTTCGCTCTTTCAGATCGTGTTCGTCACGGCCGCCACTACAATCATGCAGGCGACGTGGAACCACACGGTCGACGTGGTGCTCGCACTGCTGCTGATGGTTGGCGGTGTGATCGGCGCGCAGCTCGGCGCGGTCACGGGCGCCAAGCTCAAGGGTGAGGAGCTGCGCTTCCTTATGGCGGCAATGGTTCTCCTGGTGGCACTGCGCATGGCCTACACGCTGGTTGCCGACCCTGGCGAGGTCTACACGATCAGCTCACCCATCGGCGGACACTGAACCCAGCCGTGAAAGGCCGTCGGCCTTACGCCGCCCGCTTAATCAGGAACCGATAGACGCCGCCGGCCTCGCTGTGCTCGACAAGCTCATGTCCGGTCTGCCGGGTGAAGGCCTGGAAGTCCGCGACCGCACCTGGATCGGTCGCCAGCACTTCAAGCGTTCCGCCTACCGGGATCTCGCCAATCGCCTTCTTGGCCTTCAGGATCGGGATCGGGCAGTTGGCGCCCTTCGCGTCAACAGTCTTGTCGGCCATGGTGTCCCCTCTACGCGGCCCGAACTGGGCGCTGTCCGCATATTCCAATATCCGAATGCACTAATAATGCAGCCGCGTCTGTGCGTCGAGCACTCGCTTGCCGCAACGCTGCCAATCGCATTGCAGAACCACGATGGCAAGGCTTGGCCCTGCCTGCACGATGGCCTATCACGGATACCGTTTGTGTTACCCCCGATCCCGAATCGAAGACCCGCAGGAGCCGCCCATGCGCCTCGTGATGATGGCTCGAAATCCGAACCTGTATTCGCACAAGCGCATCGTAGAGGCAGCGCGCGGTCGCGGGCACACGATCGACGTGATCAACACGCTGCACATGCACATGAACATCACGTCGAACCGGCCGACGCTCCGGTACGGCGGCAAGACGCTGCCGCTGTACGACGCCGTGATCCCCCGCATTGGCGCATCGGTCACGAACTTCGGCCTGGCCGTGCTGCGGCAGTTCGAGATCCAGGGCGTATATCCCTTGAACGAAAGCGTCGCCATCGGCCGTTCGCGCGACAAGCTGCGCGCGCTGCAGTTGCTGGCGCGGCGCGGGATTGGCCTGCCCGTGACGGCCTTCGCGCACGGCCCCAAGACCGCCGAAGCCGTCGTGCAGGAGGTCGGTGGCGCGCCCGTGGTTATCAAGCTGCTGGAGGGCACCCAGGGCATGGGCGTGATCCTCGCCGATACCGCGGCATCAGCGGTCTCGATCATCGAGGCGTTCAGCGCCGCGAACCTGAATATTCTCGTGCAGGAGTTCATTGCCGACGCCGGCGGAACCGACATCCGCGCGTTCGTGGTCGGCGGCAGGGTCGTCGCCGCGATGAAGCGCACCGGCCGCAAAGGCGATTTCCGCTCGAACCTGCATCGCGGCGGCAAAGGCGAAGCGGTGGAGATCAGCGAGGACGAGCGCGAAACCGCGATCCGTTCCGCCGAAGCACTCGGCCTCAACGTCTGCGGCGTAGACATGCTGCGGTCCAAGCGAGGCCCGCTGGTGATGGAGGTCAACTCCTCGCCGGGCCTCGAAGGCATCGAGAAATCGACCGGGGCCGATCTCGCCGGCGAGATCGTGCTGTTCCTCGAACGCAATGCCCGCCACGGCGCGACCGAAACGAAAGGGATAGGGTAGCTTTCAAGGGAAAACCTTTCCCTGACACCTGATCCCTGTAACCTAGCACCTAGGCCTGGCTGCACAGCACGTCGTTGCGCGCTTTCTCCTGGGCGGTTTCGTTCAGCTTTCCTGTCTGAAAGCGGATGTGCCGCTGACCGCAGAACTGCCGTACACTATTGCCGGCGGCAACCGGCCTTGGCTTCGCAACGCGATGCACCACGGCCTTCTGCCTCGGCTTCGCAACTCTCCTTTTGGGAGCAGGCTCGGGCTCGACATGGAGCAAGCCCATCTGCATGAAGTGCTGTTCGATTTCCCGGCATCCGCCAAGACACGTCGCGGCCAGCAATGCTGCGGCCAAAGCACCTGAACGGGCTGTAATGCGCATGAGGATCGTCGCTCCAGTAGGCTATTTCCCGGTTCTTCACGCGCAACAGAACGGGAAAACGAATCATCCAGAGTGTAGCCTGATTAGCCGTCACATGGCCTAGTGCTTTCTCGGCAACATCCAACGCGAAGTGCAGCCGTCTTGCGTCGCTCCTGCTCTCGGGGCACACAGCATTCTGCGCCACGATCGCCCGGGAAGGATAACAATTATGAAGGCCATCATCGTTCGCTCCTACGGCGGCCCCGAAGCGATCCGGCTCGAAACCGTCGACGACCCCAAGCCCGCCCCGGGCGAAGTTTTGGTCAAGGTGCGCGCCGTCACTGTCAATCGTACGCGCGATCTCAACGTCTGCGCGGGCCAGGCCGGCGGGCCCGAAGCGCTGCCGCTGATTCCGGGGCAGGATCCAGCCGGCGAGATCGTCGCCGTCGGCGAGGGCGTCGATGCCAAACGGCGCGGCCAGCGCGTCATCGTCTCCTCGCGACTGACCTGCGGCGAATGCGATTTCTGCAGGGCGGGTCACGGTTCGGACTGCCGCAAATCGCGCCATATCGGCATCCACCGCGCCGGCGGTTACGCGGAGTTCATCGCCGTGCCCGCCGCGCAGGCGATCCCGATCGCCGAACGCCTGAGCTTCCCTGAAGCCGCCGTCGCGATGCGCCATTTCCCGATGGCGATGCAGCAGCTCGGCGCCACCAAAGTCGCGCTGAAGGCCGGCGAGTGGGTTCTCGTAATGGGTGCGTCCGGGGGCCTCGGCAGCGCGTGCATCCAGGTCGCCAAGGCGCGCGGCGCGAAAGTGATCGCGGGTGCGGGCGGCGACGAGCGTGTCGCGGCGGCGATGGCACTTGGCGCGGATCACGGCATCAACTACCGCAGCCAGGATCTCACCACGCTCGTGAAGGAGATCACCGGCGGCCGCGGCGTCGATGTGATCTGCGAAAACATCTCCGACCCCACGACCTTTCCCGCCGCCTTCGCCTCGCTCGCCGCAATGGGCCGATTGGTGACCTCTGGCGCGCACGGCGGCGGCACGGTTCCCGTCAACATGAAGCAGCTCTATCACAACCGCCAGCGCATCTTCGGCGCCGCCGGGCACGATCCAGCCGACATCGTGCAGGCAATGGACGCGGCCGGCAAAGGCCTGCTCAAGGCGAAAGTCGATCTGGTGATGCCGCTTGAAAAACTGCACGAGGCGTTCGCGCTGATCGGCGATCGCAAGGTCGCCGGCAAGATCGTGATCGATCCGCAGGCGTAGGCGGAGCTCTCCACAGCGGACATCTTCCCGATGAACCACGACAGTTACGACGACGACTACATCGCCGCAATTCTGCGCAAGGTCCGCGTGATCGCAATGGTCGGCGCGTCCGCCAACACCAGCCGCCCCAGCTACTTCGCGATGAAGTACCTGCTCGGCAAGGGCTACGCGGTGGTGCCGGTCAACCCGGGCCTGGCCGGTCAGCAACTGCTCGGCCAGGAAGTGATCGGCGCGCTCGCCGATGCGCCGGCGCCGGTCGACATGGTCGACATTTTCCGCAATTCCGAAGCCGCCCTCGACATCACCCGCGAAGCGATCCGCCTGAAGGACGCGCTCGGCATCAAGGTCATCTGGATGCAGCTCGGCGTGCGCAATGCCGAAGCGGCGGCCGAAGCCGAAGCCGCCGGCCTACAGGTCGTGATGCACCGCTGCCCGAAGATCGAGTACGGCCGCCTCTCCGGCGAAATCGGCTGGGCCGGCGTCAACTCCGGCCGCCTCACCAGCCAGCGCCCCAAGCTCTCCCCCAAGGGCGTCCAGGACCATCGGCTCGACGATTGAGAGGGCTTTGGATGGGGTGGCGTCGCGTCGGCGCTTGCGCCGGAGCGAATAGCAAGAAAAGCCTCGGCGCTTGCGCCGGAGCGACCAGGAAAAGCGCTGCGTAAGCCAACGACGGAGCCCCTACAGCTGTAGCTCCGCGCACCGAAAGAACCGGTCTGCATTCGGATCGTCACGACAACACTCCCACCCTCACGCGGTTTCCCGCGCGAGGATGAAAGTGGCTCAGGGGCGCGGGGCGACAGATGTCCGCGTTAGTTTTAATAGTTTGATGCGGCACACGTGCCGCCCCGCACAGGATTTTAAACGGCATACCCACGGCGTTGAA
>CAMDPA010000085.1 GCA_945903565.1 Devosia equisanguinis
AAGGGCGCGGCCCGCACCGTGAAGGCGCTGATGAAGCTGATCGGCCGCCTCATCAAGACGTTTGCACCCGACGAGTGCGCGAACTACTTTCGCCACGCCGGATACGGGTAGCGACCCAGATCAGGTGGAAAATGCTCTAGGGAAATCATTGGCTTAGTGTGGCGTTCATCGCGCCATAGTTGATACCACGCTAGCCGCAACGTCGATCAACTATGGCGCGACGCCACACTAGCCGTTAACCGCGATGTATAGCTCCGAACGCGATCCCTACTGCTACACCGACAGCGACGTTCTAAAGAACAAAGCAAATCTGAGAACCGCACAGGATCTTGAACAATTCGAGACAGCAATGACGTTCGCGCGGGCCGAGGAACCATTGCCCTCCGGGCGGTTCTCTATTCGGCACTATTGCAGTGTCCATCACCACTTGTTTCAAGACGTCTACGTCTGGGCTGGCCGATATCGCACCATCCGGCTCGCCAAGGGAGAAAGCATGTTCTGCTATCCCGAGAACATTCCGACCGAAATGAAACGGCTCTTTGCTTGGCTCAAAGCAGAACGCCTGATCATAGGTCGACCGGCCTCTGAATTCGCACAGGCCTCAGCTCATTTCCTGGCGGAATTGAATGCTATCCATCCATTTCGCGAGGGAAACGGCCGCACACAACTCGCCTTCCTTGCGATGTTGGCGAGCCATGCCGGTCATCCACTCGATCTCGACCGGCTCCAACCGGAAGCGACACTCGATGCGATGATCGGAAGCTTTCAAGGAGATGAGGCGCCGCTTCGGAAATTGATTGCCACATGGATTGCTTGAGGCGCGAGCCCCCTCACAAACTCGGCCCGCCCACCAGTCCGAACCGGGTCTTGATGCGGCGGAACAGGCCGTCGCGGACGGCGCGGTAGGCGTCGAGAACCTGCTCGCGGCCGCCGGAGCCGATCATCATAGTGGCGTCGAACGTCGGCCAGTATTCGACGTCGACGGCGAAGGTGCGCGTCATCTCCAGCGCCTGGTGGTGCGCTTCGGGCGACAACGTGATGATCAGATCGAACGAAGTATCGTGCAATTCCGCGATCGTCTTGGGCGCGTGCTGGGTGATGTCGATACCGATCTCGGCCATCACGGCGGCGGCGAACGCATCGGGTGCGCCGCGGCGGACACCGGCGGACGTCACGTAGCAGCGCCGGCCCGCCAGATGACGCAGGATCGCGGCGGCCATCGGCGAACGCACGGCGTTCATGGTGCAGGCAAACAGCACCGCGCCCGGCAATTCCCCGTGCACGGCCCCCACCCGTCATCCCTTCCAATGTAGTGCGCAGATCAGCGTGAACAGCCGGCGCGCGGTGTCGTGGTCGATCTCGATCTTGTCCTTCAGTCGCTCGATCAGCAGACGGCTGCCCTCGTCGTGCAGGGCGCGGCGGCCCATGTCGATCGCCTGGATGCGGGACGGTGGCGCGGTGCGGATCGCGTCGTAGTAGCTGTCGCAGACGATGAAGTAGTCCTTGATGATGCGCCGGAGCGAGGTCAGCGACAGCATGTGCGTGATCTGGCCTTCGCCCTGCTCGGCGCCGATCCGCATTGCGAGACGGTCGTCGACGATGGCCAACTGCAGCACGTAGGGACCGTCGTCGCGGCCGACGATGGCGAACGCGTTGGCCTCGAGCAAGTCCCGGATCGCCACCTCGCGCTCGTGGTCGATGTTGGCCGAGCCGCGCGCGATCGAGCCCTCGTCGAGCGTGACGGCACGCAGACGATTGCGGGGCGATGGCGGTGGCGCGGTCGGATCGTCCATCAGGCGGCACGTCTCCATTCGATTGTCATACCCCGGTTTTCACTGCGGGGAATTCGCGCCTCGGATCTCGACGGAACGGCGGTGCGCCTCCAGACCTTCGGCACGCGCCAACGTCATCGCCGCCGGCGCCAGATGCCGCAAGGCGTTGGCATCGAGCCGAAGAATAGATGTGCGCTTCATGAAGTCGAGCACGCCCAGCCCCGAAGCAAAGCGCGCGCTACGGGCGGTCGGCAGCACGTGGTTGGAACCGGCGACATAGTCGCCGATCACTTCGGGCGTGTAGGCGCCCAGGAATATCGCACCGGCATTGCGAATGCGGCCGGCCAGCGCATCGGGATCGCGGGTGGCGATCTCGAGATGCTCAGCGGCGATGCGGTCGGCGAGCGCAGGTGCCTCGTCGAGGGAGCGCAGCTTGATGACGGCGCCGAACACGCTCCAGCTTTCACCGGCGATGTTGCCGCGTGGGAGGACCGCGAGCTGTCGCATCACGGCGGCCTCGACCGCGGCGGCAAAGCCGGCGTCATCCGTCATCAGGATCGACTGCGCGGCGGTGTCGTGCTCGGCCTGCGCTAGGAGGTCGGCGGCGATCCACTCGGGATCGTTGTCCTTGTCGGCAATCACCAGCACTTCGGACGGCCCGGCAATCGAGTCGATACCGACGTGCCCGAACACCTGCCGCTTGGCGGCGGCGACGTAGGCGTTGCCGGGGCCGACGATCTTCACGACGGGAGCGATCGTCTCGGTTCCGTAGGCCAGCGCCGCCACCGCCTGCGCGCCGCCGACACGATAGATTTCCGATACGCCGGCCAGATGCGCGGCGGCGAGCACGAGCGGGTTCAACTCGCCGCGCGGCGCCGGCACCACCATCACCACGCGCGGCACACCGGCGACGGCCGCCGGCACCGCATTCATAAGCACCGAGCTTGGATAGGAAGCGAGGCCGCCGGGCACGTAGAGACCAACCGATTCGACCGCCGTCCAGCGCGTGCCGAGCTCGGCGCCCAGCGCATCGCGATAGTGGTCGTCGACGGGCTTCTGCCGCTGATGGTGACTGACGATCCGGTCACGCGCCAATTCCAGCGCCGCCCGTGTAGTTGCATCGACGCCCGCGACGGCCGCATTGATCTCAGCTGCCGTCACCTTCATGCCGAGCTTGGCGAGATCGACCTGATCGAACTCCGCCGATAGCGCGAAGACGGCCTTGTCGCCGTCGGCGCGTACGCGCGCGATGATGCCGGCCACCGCGGTATCGACGTTGGCGGACACCTCGCGTTTGGTCGTCAGGAAGCGGGCGAACTCCGCCTCGAAACCACCGGCGGACGTATCGAGCTTGAAGGGCATTGCGTGGACGCTTTCTCAAGTGCTCTGTTTGCAAGTGCTCTGTTTGCAGGTGTTGGCCGCGATATCACCGTTTGCCCGAGGCCGGATCATCCTTGCCTTGAACGGGGCTGCCATCATCAGGGCCGCCATGATCGGGCCGCGATTTCGTCGACCAGACCGCGCCGAGATCCCGCAACTCCGCCTCGATACACTCTACGTCGAGCCCGATCGCCGCGCCGCCGGCAAACAACAACGTCACTGTGCCCGCCGGCGGGACGCCCGGCTCGAACCCGATCGTCAGCAACGACAGCACGCGATCCCTGGCCTTGAGATCAATCTTCTGCAGCCGGGCCGCGGTGACCCGGTCGAACCGCAGCGCGGTACGCCGGCGCCGGTTACGCTTTGCGCGACGCCCGCCCGCCAGCGTCTCCTCCCAGTCGAAACGATTGAGCACCAGGGCGAAACGCCGTTCCCTGGGCAGATACGCCATGTCTTCGACCGTGAAGACGGCATCCTGCAGATGCGCCGACACCACGCCGAGGTCCTCCGCGTCGAGGGCAATCAGCTTGAGATCGGTCATGGGGGGGAGAATTTTCAAGGCGCCAGCTCACTTCAAGGGCTCGAAACCTGATAGCGGCCGAATGGCCGAGATGCAATGCCGCGCCACGCCGCGCAGCCGCGTCGCAAAGCGGCCAGATTGGCATATCGTATCTCATTTCCAATAGGTTATGCCTGCCACACACCTGAGCCACCTGTTCCGTGTGGGGATCGACACCACACTTTGCCGTTGATCATCCAACTGCGGGGCTGGAGTTGGCCACAATGCTCCTACACACTACATCCACGCGCGTGCTATTGCGCAACCGCCTCTGCTTGGGCTCTTGCTGAAGCAGAGTTTGATCGCAAAACCGCGTAGGACACTTTTGCGAACACTGCTTAGCCCATGCCGCGTTCTCCCAAGTCCTAGCTCAAGGACATCTGCATGCCCCGCTCCGCCCTCCGGTTGTCTCTCCCAATAATGGTCGTGACCCTGATGCTCGCACTCATCCAGCAGACCCAGAGCGCCACCAGCCAGACGATGGCCAAGGCGCAGGAATTCCGCTTGCCGAACGGCCTCGTCGGTGTCGTCATTCCCGACAACCGGGCGCCTGTGGTCACACATATGGTGTGGTATCGCATCGGTGCGGCAGACGAAGCGGCCGGCAAATCCGGCATCGCCCACTTCTTCGAGCACTTGATGTTCAAGGCGACGAAGAAGATGCCCTCGGGCGAGTTCTCCAAGATCGTCTCGCGGCTCGGCGGCAACGACAACGCCTTCACCAGCCACGACGCCACCGCCTATTTCCAGCGCGTCGCCAAGTCCCGGCTGCCGCAGGTCATGGCGATGGAGGCGGACCGGATGGTCAACCTGCAGCTCGCCGAAAAAGAGGTGCTGACCGAGCGCGACGTGATTCTCGAGGAACGGCGCTCGCGCGTCGAGAACAACCCGTCCGCGATCCTCGACGAGCAGATGAGCGCGGCGCTCTATCGCAACCACCGCTACGGCGTGCCCGTGATCGGCTGGGAGCACGAGATCGCGGCCCTGTCGCGCAAGGACGCGCTCGATTTCTACAAGGCCTACTACGCCCCCAACAACGCGATCCTCATCGTGTCCGGCGACGTGACGCTGGCGGAAGTTAAAAAGCTCGCCGAGACCACCTACGGCAAGCTCAAGCCGAGCGCCGCGATCAAGAAGCGCGAGCGTGTGAAGGAGCCGCCGCACCGGACCCCGCTGCGCGTCGAGCTCAAAGATCAGCGCGCGGGTAAGCCCATGTTCAACCGTCACTACCTGGCGCCCAGCTACGTCACCGCCGAGCCCGGCGAGGCCGAAGCGCTCGATCTGCTGATGAAGGTCGTGGGCGGCGGCTCGACCAGCCGCCTCTACAAGAAGCTGGTGGTGGAAGAGAAGATCGCGGCCAACGCGGGTGGCTACTACGGCGGCTCCGGCCTGGATTCGACCAAGATCGGTGTCTACGCGGTGCCGCAGGACGGCGCCACTCTCGAGAAGGTGGAGGCGTCGATCGATGCCGTGCTGGCGGAGGTCAAGACCAACGGCGTCACCCAGGCCGAGCTCGACCGCGCCAAGGCCGGCTACGTCGCCGAATACGTCTACGAGAACGACAACCAGTCGACGATGGCGCGCCGTTACGGCTGGGGACTCGTTGTCGGCCGCACCATCGCGGATATCGACGCATGGCCCGACCGGATCAGCAAGGTCACGCTCGACGAAGTGAAAAAGGCGGCCGCCACCCACCTTGATATCCGCCGCTCGGTTACCGGCACGCTGGTTCCGATCGCGGCCGATCCAGCTCCCGGCGATGCCAAGCCGGCGGCAGCGCCGCCACGGTCGTGATCGAGCGAGGACAGACCAACATGATACACTCGCTGGCAGCTTGCAGTCGCGCAGCTCTTACTGCAACAGCGCTCTTTGCGCTGATCGCGGCCCCGCCCCTGGCTGTTGCCCAGACAAGAGCCCAAGCGGCCACCAACAAATCAACCCAGCCCGTTCCTCAAGCGCCGGCGAGATACATGAACATCCAGGAGATCAAGAGCCCCGGCGGCATTTCCGCTTGGCTCGTCGAGGGCCACAACGTTCCGCTGATGGCGCTCCGTTTCACGTTCGACGGCGGCTCCACCCAGGACCCCATCGGCAAGGAGGGCGTGGTCCACCTGCTGACCGGCATGCTGGACGAAGGCGCCGGCGACCTCGACGCATCCGCCTTCCAGGAGCGGATGGAAGATCTCGCCATGCGCATGAGTTTCCAGGCCGGGCGCGACTATCTCTACGGCAGCTTCGAAACGCTGACCGTCAACCGCGACAAGGCGGCCGACCTGCTGCGACTGGCGCTGACCAAGCCGCGCTTCGACGCCGACGCCGTGGAGCGCGTTTCGAAGCAAATCGCGAGCCAGCTCGCGATCAGCGCCCGCAATCCCGACAGCGTCGCCGGCAAGGCCTGGAGCAAGCTCGCGTTTGGCGACCATCCCTACGGCCGCGCATCCGACGGCACGCCCGAGACGATGGCTGCGCTCAAGCGCGAGGATCTCGCGAACGTGCATCGCCGCATTTTCGCGAAGGAGCACTTGAAGGTCGTAGCGGTCGGCGACATCGATCCCAAGGCGCTCGGCGAAATGCTCGACAAGGTGTTCGCGGATCTGCCGGCGAAGGCCGAGCTGGTCGCGATACCACCCTTCACCTTGCGCACCGGCGGCGCACTGCAGGTGATCGAGATGCCGGTGCCACAGTCCGTAGCGCGCTTCGGCATGGCGGCGATGATGCGCAAGGACCCGGACTTCATGGCGGCAACCGTCATGAACCAGATCCTGGGCGGCGGCGGCTTTGCGTCGCGACTGATGGAAGAAGTGCGCGAGAAGCGCGGCCTTGCCTACTCCGTCTACAGCTACATGGCGCCGTACAAGCATACCGGTACGTTCGGCGGCGGCGTCGCGACCAAGAACTCGGAAATGGTACAGTCGCTCGACGTGATCAAGGCCGAGTTGAAGCGCATGGCAAGCGACGGCCCAACGCAAACGGAGCTCGACAACGCCAAGAGCTATCTCACCGGATCGTACGCGCTGCGCTTCGATACCAACGCCAAGATCGCCAACGAGTTGCTCGGTCTCAAGGTCGATAACCTCGGCATCGACTACATCAACAAGCGCAATCTCGAGATCGATGCCGTGAGCATGGCCGACACCAAGCGCGTGGCGGCAAAGCTGCTCCAGGTCAACGACCTGATCGTCACCGTGGTCGGCAAGCCCGATGGGTTGAAGGCGACGGAGAAGGCGCCCCAGTAGGAAGGGCGCGTTACGTCAGCCGATAAACCCGCGCGGCGGTGTCATGCAACACCGCGCGCTGCTCGACCTGTGTCAGGGGGGCGAGCGCCGCGCGATGCGCCGCCAACAGATCCGCATACGTGGTCCACAGCTTTTCGATCGGGAAGTTCGAGCCGAACAGGCAACGCTCCGCACCGAACAGGCCGATGGTTTCGCGCACGATCATCGCGACGTGCGCGGGATCGTTGCGGCGGATGAACGTGCCCAGCGCGGATAGTTTCGTGACGACATTGGAACGCCGCGCGAGCGCCGCCATCCCCTCCCGCCACGCGGTCATTCCCGCTTCGCCCGTGTCCTCCAGCATGCCTGCGTGCTGCAGCACGAACGTCACGCCGGGACACGCATCGGCCAAGGCGCCGGCGCTCGCCATCTGTCCGGCGAACACCTGCAGATCGAACACCCAGCCGTAATCCGCGAGCCGCGCCACGTTGCGCTGGAGAACCGGATCGAGGCACAGATCGGGCCGCGCGGCGAAGCGATAGAGTTCCTTCTCGTGCCAGTGGAGTTGCATCCGCACGCCGCGCGCCAAGGGATAGCCAGCGAGTCGGTCAAGCTGCGGACGCACGTCAGTTGCCAGCATATCCGCATAGGCGACGATGCCATGCGGCCAGCCGGATTCGGTGGCGGAGTGCTGCACCCATGCGGCCTCGTCCTCGAACCGTTCCGCCGGCCAGTTCGCCTGCACGTAGACGGATTTGACGACGCCGAGCCCGTGATGGTCGCGCACGAAATCGCCGGCAAGGTAGTCGCACCGGATCGCCTCGTACGGCCCGAAGATGCGCGGCTGCATCGGCCCATTGAGCCACGCCAGATCGGCCTGCCGCCAGATGTGATGGTGCGCGTCGATGACGGGGAGCATGAGCGTTCACCTCTCCCAAAGGGCGGCAAAAGGACGGGTCCAGGGCTCCGCCCTGGTTGGAGAGCACGAGAGGCGAATAGCCTCTCGTATCGCCCGGAGGGCGAACGCAGCGTGCAAATCGATCACATCGCCGACTTGCCGCGCGCCATCGCAGCGATTCCCGTGCGGCTGACTTCGACAAGGCCGAGCTCCGTCATGATCTTGATGAAGCGCTCGATCTCGGGCGATGGTCCTGTCACCTCGAACACGAAATGCTCGGTCGAGGCATCGATGACCTTGGCGCCGTAGATCTCGGCGAGCCGCAGCGACTCGATACGCTTCTCGCCCTTGCCAGCGACCTTGATCAGCGCCAGCTCGCGCTCCAGCGACTCGCCCGCGAGCGTAAGATCGGCGACGCGATGCACCGGCACCATGCGCTCGAGCTGATGCTTGATCTGCTCGATCACGGCGGGCGTGCCGCGCGTCATGATGGTGATGCGCGAGACATGCCGCTCGTGCTCGGTCTCGGTTACGGTCAGTGAATCGATGTTGTAACCGCGGCCCGAGAAAAGACCGATCACGCGCGCGAGTACACCCGGCTCGTTGTCGACGAGCACCGAAAGCGTGCGCGAAACGACCTCCTGCTTGATGCCGGGATCGGGATAGTGGGACTGCTGTTGGGGCTGGGTCATTGGCTCTCGCTTTCGTAGGTTGGGTTAGCGATGCGGAGCGTCGCCTAACCCAACATCTGTTGTGGCTCCGTCGTTGGGTTACGCCGCGCTCGCGCGGCTAACCCAACCTACAAACGGTGGAATACCTCCACCGGGATTTCGCCTTCCTCGTAGTGCGGCACATCCCATGCGGACGGTTCGGCCAACGCATCGGTGCGCCAGGCGACGAACGCGGGATGGATCAAGATGGCGTCCATGTAGGCGCGCGTGTCGGCGGCGACGGGCACGTGATAGGTGTCGAGGCGCGTGACGACGGGGGCAAACATGGCGTCGGCGGCTGTGAACGCGCCGTACAGGAATGGCCCAGGCCCCTTGCTCCCATATTGCGCTTGCGCCTCGCGCCACAACGCCTCGACGCGGGCGACGCTCTCGACGAACTCCGGACCGCGATCCTTGAAGGCGAAGCGCGCCCTGAGGTTCATCGGACATTTCTGGCGCAGCGGCTGGAAACCGGCGTGCATTTCGTTCGACGCCGAGCGGGCGTGGGCGCGGGCTTTGGGATCGATTGGCCAAATACCCTTGTCTGGGAATTTCTCCGCCAGATATTCGATGATCGCGAGACTTTCCCAGACCGTCACGTCGCCATCGATCAGCACCGGGCATTTCCCCGCCGGCCCGCGCGCGAGCATGCGGGCCTTGGAGTCCGGCTGGTACATCGCAATCGTCTCGTCCTGGAAGGGAATGCCGAGCGCGCGCATCAGCATCCACGGCCGCAGCGACCAGGAGGAATAGAGCTTGTTGGCGACGACGAGGTGCATGCGAACTCAGGCCTTTGCCGCAATGGAATTGCAGGAAACAGCTAATGTTGATATCATGATATCATCCAAGGAGGCGATCATGGCCCAACTCGTCGTGCGCAATCTTCCAGACGAGATCAAGGAGCGCCTCAAGCGCCGCGCCAAGCGGCATGGCCACAGTTTGGAGGCGGAGGTCAGACATGTCTTGGCGGAGGTGCCGGAATTGCCGCCATTACCCGCTGAGGGCGGAGAAGGCTGGGCTACACGCCTGGCTCGCAGGATGAGCGAGATCGGCGTGACGAAAGAGGATGTCGACGAGCTGGAGCATAATATTGCAGAAGGCCGCAAAAGCTGGCGGTCACGGCCGGTCGAGTTCGATTGATGATCGTGCTCGATACGAATGTCGTCTCCGCCTTGATGCGGCCGGAACTGAATACTCCCGTTGCAGCGTGGCTGAACCGACAAGATTTCGCGTCCATTCGAATAACGGTCGTTTCGCTTCACGAGATTGCCTATGGCGTAGAAATGGCACCTGAGGGGAAACGAAAGGAGATACTGCGAAGAGGCTTCGAGGAGTTGCGGCACGGTGAGATTGGTGAGGATATCCTCTTGCTCGATCCTGCGGCCGCCGCGGTTGCTGCCGTTGTGCGAGCCGCTGCCGAACGTGCCACCGGGTACTGCGATGTGCCCGATTCCCTGATCGCGGGAATCGCGCTTGCTCACGGAGCCACAGTGGCAACTCGCAATCTGGCACATTTCAAGCATTTCGGGGTTCCGTTGGTTGATCCGTGGGCCGCCGCAATGTGATGGCTCGCAAGCCCCCCCCCAACCTACGAGCCACCATCACACCAACGGCTTGCCCGCCGCGTCGGCCGTCACCGCAACAATCCCTCGACACTCAGATCCTCGTCGATATACGGCCAATGGATGCCTTCGCCGTCGCCCATCAACTCGTAGTTCTGACGCTGCTCGATCGACGCGTGTGCCAGCCGTGGAAACCACGCCAATGGCATAGAAGGCCGGCGGCCATCCGCCAGCGTAACCTGCATCTCGTCCACGGTGAAAGACAGCTCCGTTGCGAGTGGCGCGCGCTCAACTACCGAGATGGTCATTCCAGGCCTCATGGCGCAATCCTATCGCAAGCGAACCACCATCACACCAACTGCTTGCCCGCCGCGTCGATCGCCGTGGCGACCGTTTCGTCGGACACGTCCTCGCCCATGATCATCTCGTTGTGGGCCTTGCCGGAGGGGATCATCGGGAAGCAGTTCGCCAAGGCCGACACGCGGCAATCGAAGATCACTGGGCCCTTGTAGGCGATCATTTCGTCGATCGCGGCGTCGAGCTCGCCCGGCTTGTCGCAACGGATACCCTTGCCGCCATAGGCATCGGCCAGCTTGACGAAGTCGGGTAGCGCCTCGGTGTAGCTTTCCGAATAGCGGTTGCCGTGCAGCAACTGCTGCCACTGGCGCACCATGCCCATGTACTGGTTGTTGAGAATGAACACCTTCACGGGTAGGCGATACTGCACCGCCGTCGACATCTCCTGGATGTTCATCAGGATCGAGGCGTCACCGGCGATATCGATCACCAGCGATTTGGGATGTGCGATCTGCGTGCCGATCGCGGCGGGCAAGCCATAGCCCATCGTGCCGAGACCACCCGACGTCATCCACCGGTTGGGCTCCTCGAAGCGGAAGAACTGCGCGGCCCACATCTGGTGCTGGCCGACTTCGGTCGAGATATAGACGTCGCGGTCCTTGGTTTTCGCGTACAGCCGCTCGATCGCGTATTGCGGCATGATGTAGTCGGGCGAGGCCTTGTAGGCCAGCGACTTGCGGGCGCGCCAACCTTCGATCTGCTTCCACCAGACCTTGTGCGCGTTGCGGTCGATCTGCGGCGCGGTCTCCCGCCACACCCGCAGCATGTCCTCGAGCACATAGGCGCAATCGCCGATGACTCCGATATCGGCGCGCGTGTTCTTGTTGATCGACGACGGATCGATGTCGATATGGATGCGCTTGGAGCCCGGCGAGAACGCATCCAGCCGCCCGGTGATCCGGTCATCGAAGCGCGCGCCGACGCACACCATCACGTCGCAATCGTGCATGGCCATGTTGGCTTCGTAGGTGCCGTGCATCCCGAGCATGCCGAGCCATTGCTTGTCGGACGCGGGATACGCGCCAAGGCCCATCAGCGTCGAGGTGATCGGAAAGCCGCTCATCCGCACCAGCTCACGCAAAAGCTGGCTCGCCTTGGGGCCGGAGTTGATCACGCCGCCGCCGGTATAAAAGATCGGGCGCTTGGCGGTGGCCAGCAACTCGACGGCCTCGCGGACGCGGGCGATCTCCGGCTTCACGCGCGGGTTGTATGTCTTGTGCTTGATGTTGGAGGGGCCGACGTAGGGCCCGCTCGCGAACTGGATATCCTTGGGGATGTCGACCACGACCGGACCTGGCCGTCCCGTACGGGCGACGTAGAACGCCTCGTGCAGCACGCGGGCGAGATCGTCGATGCTCTTCACGAGGTAGTTGTGCTTGGTGCAGGACCGCGTGATGCCGACCGTATCGCATTCCTGGAAAGCGTCCGAGCCGATCAGATGTGTGGGCACCTGGCCGGTGAAGCAGACGACCGGGATCGAATCCATCAGGGCATCGGTGAGGCCGGTCACAGCGTTGGTGGCGCCGGGGCCGGAGGTGACGAGCACGACGCCGACCTTGCCGGTCGAGCGCGCGTAGCCTTCGGCCGCATGCACCGCACCGCCCTCCTGACGCACGAGGACGTGCTTGACCTTCTCCTGCTGTGCCAGCTCGTCGTAGATCGGCAGCACCGCACCGCCGGGATAGCCGAACACGTACTCGACGCCCTGGTCGGCCATCGCCTGAATTACCATCTCGGCGCCAGTCATCGTACGTGCCATCGCAAGCTCCTGCGGCTCAATCTCGGGACAACTCCACCTCAAAGGACCTAATTTCGCATGAATGTAAAGTTTACTTCCTATTTTCTTTCTATTTATTGCGTGGGAATATGGTTCCACGCAATCATATGTCGCCAGAGCCAGGTCTGCTGCCGCTTGATGTAGTGGCGGGTGTCGAGCTTGGTCTGCGCCAGCGCCGCTTCGAGCGTTGTCCGGCCCGCCGCCGCTTCGATCAAGGGACGCACGCCCAGCGCGCGCATGACCGGTAGATCCTCCGGCAAACGCCGCTCCCCCAAGGCACGGGCCTCGGCAAGCGCACCGGCGGACATCATGGCATCGAGCCGGGCGTCGGCCCGCGCATAGAGCGCCGCGCGATCCGGGGCCAGCACGAGACGCTCGGTATCGGCCTCGGCGACCACCGGACGGCCGCGCTCGCGCTGCCAGTCCGCCAACCCGCGGCCGGTCGCCTCCAGCACCTCGAGCGCACGGGTCAGCCGCTGCGGGTCGGTGGGTCTTAGCCGCGCGGCGGTGTCGGGATCGCGCGCGGCAAGCAGCGCATGCAGCGCGGTTGGGCCCAACCGCTGGGCTTCAGCGCGCCAATGCCCCCGGATCTCGTCGGGCACCGTGGGGACCGGCGACAGGCCTTCCAGCAGCGCCTTGAAATAAAGCCCGGTGCCGCCGACCACGATCGGCGTGAAACTAGACTGCCAGCACTCCTCCATCGCCTCGGCCGCATCGGCGAGCCAGCGGGCGACCGAGTAGGCCTCCGCGCCGTCGACATAGCCATACAGGGAATGCCTGGCGGCCCGCAGGTCCTCGTCCGACGGCCGCGCGGTGAGGATCCGCAGGTCGCGATAGACCTGCATGCTGTCGGCGTTGATGACGACGCCATGACGCTCGCGCGCCAGCCGAACGGCCAACGCCGACTTGCCCGAGGCCGTGGGACCTGCAATGAGAATGGCGCGAGGCTTGGTCATTCGATGCTTTAAGCTCGCGCCCTCATCAGTCGCATCCCAACCGCCGGATACCGATGCCGATCTATGCCCTCGTGCTCACCACGCCGCCGACGCGGCCTTCGCTCAGCGACTTCGCGGTGGAGCGCGCCTACTCGGTCATACCGGAAGCGCTGCGCCGCAGCCAGCGCTGGCTGTCGCCGGGCGAGGCCTGGGAGGGGGAGTTCGTCACCAACGAGGTCGGCGTGGCGCCAGAATTGCGCAAGGAGATGCAGTTCGCGCTCAACGGCCTGACGCTCGACATCAACATCGTCACGGCGGAGCCGCAGCTGAGGCGCAACCGCCTGCTCGTCGCCGACATGGAATCGACCATCATCAGGCAGGAGTGCCTGGACGAGCTCGCGGACTTTGTCGGCCTGCGCGACCGCATATCCGAGATCACGGCGCGCGCGATGCGCGGCGAACTCGATTTCGAGGCGGCCATCAAGGAACGCGTCGGGCTCCTGAAGGACATGGACGCTGGGAAACTCGAGGAGGTCTACGCCAAGCGCGTCACGCTGATGCCGGGCGCCGGCATTCTGCTCGCCACCATGAAGGCCAATGGCGCCTATTGCGCGCTGGTCTCGGGCGGTTTCGACTTTTTCGCCGAGCGCATCGCCAAACGGCTTGGCTTCGACGATTTCCGCGCCAATCGATTGGAGATCGCGGGCGGCAAGCTGGCCGGTAAGGTGATGGAGCCGATCCTGGGCCGCGAGGCCAAGCTCGCCGCGCTCGAAACCTACAAGAAAGAAATGGGCCTGCAGCGTGCGCTGACCATGGCGACCGGTGACGGCGCCAACGACCTCGCGATGATCAAGGCCGCGGGCCTGGGTGTCGCCTTCCGCGCCAAGCCGGTGGTTGCCGCCGAGGCCGACGCCGCCATCACGCACGGCGATCTGACGGCGCTACTCTATCTGCAGGGATATGCGCGCGACGAATTCGTGCAGGGCGCGGAATAGCTCTCTGCCGCAGATTACAAAGTCTTCGGCGTTACGAACAGGCGCAGCCGCCCCGTCGCCGGCCGCACTTTGCTCCAGCTCTCGATTTTCAAGTCGAACACCGCCAAGGCGGCGGTCGGAAAGCGCGCCGACACATCCGACAGCGCCTGCGGTTCGCCCGTGTCGGCCAGCGCAAGCGCCAGCGCGTGCATGCCGGGATTGTGGCCAATCACCAGGCAATGTTGAACGGTGGCATCGACCTTCCCGAGCACCTTGATGATGCCGGGGGCCTCTGCATGATAGAGCGCCGCATTGAGCACAGCCTTCGGCGCATCCTCGCCCCATTCCGCCATCACAAGCCGCAAGGTCTCCTGGGTGCGCACCGCGTCCGAGCACAGCACGAGATCGGGCAACAGCCCCTGATTGCGCATGAACCGGGCCATGCGCGGCGCATCGCGCTTACCGCGCGGGTTAAGCGTCCGCGAATGGTCTGGTTCGGTCGGATCGTCCCAGCTCGACTTGGCATGACGCAGCAACGAGAGCGTGCGCATGTCGACCTTTCCTCCCAATAGACATTCTTGGCAGTGTGGGCGTACCGCATATTCATCCGGACCTTACACCAGTTCGTCCGGAAACCCGAGCGTCGAGCCATCCGGGTACACACTAAGAGTCGGCGCTTATACGCGCTGCCCGCGCATTTCCGTCGCCGCAGCGCGCACGGATTTGAGGATGTTCTGATAGCCCGTGCAGCGGCACAGGTTCGACGACAGCACATGCATGAGATCGTCATCCGGGATATCCGGGTTGGCTTCCAGAACGCCGACCGCCAGCATCAGGAAGCCTGGCGTGCAGAAGCCGCACTGCAGTCCGTGGTGCTCCATGAACGCCTTCTGCATGGGGTGCATCTCCGCGCCCTTGGCGAGACCTTCGACGGTGCGGATCTGCTTCTCGTTCGCCTGCACCGCGAACATCAGACACGATCGCACCGGCTCACCATCGACCAGCACCGTGCACGCGCCGCACACACCGTGCTCACAGCCGATGTGCGTGCC